>JAZRNC010000310.1:0-3236 GCA_045647965.1 Eubacteriales bacterium
CGATCCGACTTGAGCGGTTTTGACTGCGACGCCTTCTTTAGTCTCTGCAAAGATGTTCATCCGAAGTTCCGTTACCGCGGAATCCGTCAGCACATCAACTTCCCGATGGATATTTCTTCCTACTCCCTGAAAGATGCGAAGGAATACATCCGCAACATCGCCCGTATGCGCTATAACGCCATCACGTTCCACAGCTACGGCGGTCAGTGGCACGTTGTAAACCTCGACGACACAAGCGCCTACTCCGGTAATTTCTTCTACGGTCAGCGCCACCCCATTCCGACCGATCACGATTGTGCAAAGTTCATCAACAACCGCAAATTCTACTGCATCCCGGAAATCGAAAGCGAATACGAAAATCCCCCGATGAGACAGGAACTGGCAGAACATTGGCTTCGCGGCGTTATGGAAGAAGCAAAAAAAGCATATATGTTCATTTCGCTTTCCGTCGAACCCGTTCTTGAAGATAAAAACGAGCTCTTCCGTATGCTGAGAAACGTACTGGAACTCTATCCGGATATTGACGTTCTCGAAATCATCTCCCCCGAATGCGGCGGAAACCTGAAAATCGACGATATTACCAAAGAAAACCTCGTGGAATACACGGTAGGTATGTTCGGCAAAGAAATTCTGAACGCAGACGGCACTCTTGATGGATACGAAGAATTCGACGAATACCCGTCCTCCTACAGTGGTGCGATCCTTTCCCTGAGAAGAGCACTCGATATGTATGCGATGAAGGACGAACTGATGAAGGGACTTTCGAAGAACGTGGAACTTCGTGCCGGTTTATACATAACTGACACAAGGGTAAACAAGATCCTTCTCCCGATTATGAGAAAGCTTCTTCCGTCCGACGTAACGATGAGCTTCCTCCCCTCTCACGGTGCACTCGCCGTATCGGGTTCCGTCAGAGAAATAGCTCCGACAGCCGCAGACTGGCAGAACACAATGTGGTACTCCTGGGCGGAATTCGACGGAAATATGTACATTCAGCAGCTTGCGACAGACGGTATGGAAGACTTTATCTCCCAGGCTGAGGGTGAGGACGTATACGGTGCTTCCGTAAACCACTGGCGTACAGCAGAAAATATGCTTGCTCTCGTTTATGACTCCATCGCGATGATCACTCCTCTTACCACCAAAGAATTCTATCGTGGTTTTGCAAAGAAACTCGGCATTGAGAACGAAGATCTGTTTGTATCCGTTTCGGACAAACTTGCCAAACTCGACTCGTCCTGCCGCGACAACCTCTTCAACATCGGTTTCTGTTACGTCGGCTGCTGGTACAGAAGATCCAAGGGTATCACCCGCCCGAGAAAGTACGCACAGAAGCCCCTGCTCGAAGCAGCAGAAAAATTCAGTGCTCTCATAGAGGATTACAAAACTCTCCTCTCCAACGCAAAAGTCGGCGCGGCAACCGATTATCTCCGTTTGATGATCAACCGCTGCACGACCACGATCCTTCATCTGTATTCGATGGCAGAGCTTGCTTCCGTCAAGGACATCATGCTCGAATACACCGACTATCTCATTGAAAACGAAACCCTTCCCGAAATCTCCGCAGAAAACTATGCGCTCCTCAAAAAAGCGTACGAAAACACCCTCTTCTACGCGGATAAATATCTGGATACCTACGGACAGATGCTCCCCGACAGAGGCGCTGAAGGAAACATCATCAGCTACGTTCACACCGTACCCGTTTATACGAAAGAACTCTTCAAGCCGTTTATTGCTTCCATTGAATCGATCGGCATCGTAGAAGAGTTCGACGCGCCGCCGCTTCCCGATTCCGTTGTACTTTAATACGATACATCCATTATTTTGATACAACCCGAAAGGAGTTTTTATGAAACCGGATTTTTCCATTCAAATTTCCAAAGGTAAGCCTTATACCATTCTCCAGCTTACCGATATGCAGGTCATCAACGAAGCTCACCGTGAAGATGAAGTGATCCTCGCCTCCGGAAAAGTTCAGAATCCCATTCCCGAGGATCTCGAAATAAAATGCTTCCGTCATATCCGCCGTCTTCTCGAAAAGGAAACGCCCGATCTGATCCTTATTACTGGGGATATCGTCTACGGCTGTTTTGACCACAATACCCTCTACACCCGATTGTTTATTGAATTTATGGAATCCCTCGGCATTCCGTGGACGTTCGTATTCGGCAACCACGACAGACCCGAATACAAAGCGGGTATCGATGCGCTTTGCCGACTCTATGAAGAAGCACCAAACTGTATCTACAAACGCGGAAACACCGATGGAGAAAGCAATTTCACGATCGGTCTGTATGAAGGTGAAGAACTCGTTCGTATTTTCTACATGATGGACTCCGAGGGTTTTTACGAAAGTAACGACGAACGTCCGAGATACTTCCTCGGCGGTTTCTCCCGCGGACAGATCTATTACTTCGCGGATACGGCAAGAGCGCTCAACGCCGGCCGCGAATTCCCTGTTCCCGGATTTTTCTTCAGCCACAACACGACAGCGGACGCTGATATTGCCGCCATTACAAACGGATATATCCACACGATCGTAAGACCACAGCAAATCCCCGCGTTCATCGGAACAAAGGATCAGGCGATGAAAATTTCTCCCGAGTGTGAGTTTGTCGAAGGAACCTACCCGGAAGATGCGGACAAAAAGACCACCTATCTCTGCATTCCTCCGAAAATGGAGGGTGATTTCGGATTCCGCGGTCACGCTTCGGCATTCAACGGCAATGCCCAGACAATGGAAGTGATGTTTAATCTTGCAGGAATTGATGCTGCATTTGCGGGTCATAAACACACAAACAGCCATATTCTCCATTATAACAACATCTGTTATGTAGAAGGAGTAAAGTGCGGTTTATATGATCCGTGCGGACTTCCCGACTCACAGATTGGTGGAACAAAAATCACCATTCACCCCGATAGAACAAAGTTTTCCGTCGAGCAGATCTATATGGGAAACTAACAATTACGGAGGAAACACATATGACAACAGATTTTTCCCTTCAAATCACCAAAGGCAAGCCGTATAACATTCTGCAGCTTACTGATATGCAGGTCATCAACCAAAAACATTGTGACGATGAACTTATCTTCGAAGACGGCAAACTTCAGAATCACATTCCGGAAACTCTTGAAGAAAAATGCTTTGGACCGATGAGAAAGGTAATTGCTACCGCAAATCCTTCGCTTATCATCATCACCGGTGACATCATTTACGGATGCTTTGACCACAATAC
>JAZRNC010000311.1:0-2841 GCA_045647965.1 Eubacteriales bacterium
GTCAATCACAGGATTTTTCAGATTGGATAAATCCAACACCTCTATACTGGAATTGGAAATCGCTCCCGACATAATTCTTTCAACACTGTCCGGTAATCGAAGGGACTTCAAAGAGAACAGTTGATTGAATGCTGCACCCCCAATTTTTCGCAGTGCATTCCCACGAAATTCAATCTCCTGCAGTTCAAAGCAGCGGGAAAACGCTTCACTTCCGATATAGGCCGCATCCTCTGAAACCACAAGGCTTTTCAACGATATGCAGTCCTTCAGAACGCAGTCCTCAATATCGACAACATGCGGCGGGAATACAAACTCCTTCAAGGATGCACATGCAAACAAGGATCCGGCTGCCACACGAGTACAACTGTCAGGCAGGGATATCGATTCAATATTCGCCCTTGCAAAGGCTGCATACCCGATTTCCGTGATACCGTCTTCCACAATGATCTCGTTTACAAAATCACGGTACGGATCCAATCCATCCATCGAGAATATTGACTGATCTTCGCCGTTAAGAAGCTCTGTCCAACGCCAAGTCTCTTCCAGACCGATACGTCCCTCTCCTGTAATTCGGAGTACGCCGTCATCGGTAACTGTAAATTGTACCATATCCCCACATTGCCCTTGTGCAAGGATTTTGGGAGATGTCGGCGTGAAATCTTCCACAGGATTTGCCGGTGTCGGAACAACTTCTGCGTTGTCGACGATTGTTGTTTGTGCAGATGGAGATACACCGGAAACCCCTGCCTGCCGTTCGAGAATCCGTCCGATGAAAACAAATCCAAATGCCAAAAGCACCGCAACGGCAAGCAGGGCAATCACCGTACTGCTGTGAATACGAATAATCCAGTGCTTTTCGATCGCCGACATGATCCGACGAAGAAAGCCCTGAGCAGCAGCCGTTTCCTGATCGTCATACACCTGCGCAAAGGATATTCCGCCGTTCATACTTTCCGCCGCAGCAAAAACAGCCATCAGAATCCGTATAGACTCCGCATGCGGCAGGGATATCGGCACCATCGGGAGCATCATTACCGAGGTCATTGCAATGACCGCCGGCGAAAGACGCAGCTCACCCGTTTTCTTTTCTTCTGCTTCAATCAATTTCTGCAAGGTGTTTCTTGCATAATATAGACGGCTTTTGACGGTGTTGATGGAACAGTTTTGCATAGCTGCGATTTCGCCGACCGTTCTGTCTTGAAAATAAAACAGATAAACGGCTTCTCTCTGTTCCTCCGGCAGCGCCTGCACCATATCACGGATGATTTCCTGCTTCCATGACCGCAAAAACCATTCATCAAAGGAAGTTTTCTGCAGCATCATATCTTCCGCCGCAGAATCCAATGCGTTTTTCTGCTGTATTTTCTGACGAAGGTGATCCTGACTGATATTGAATGTAATCGAATGAATCCATCGTAAAAAACTACGATCCTCGTGCAAATCGGAAAGATGCATCCAAACCCGCAGATAGACCTCCTGCACGACATCCTGAGCCTCTTGTGTATCTTGTGTCAGAGAATATGCGACGCTGTAAATATAATCCTTTGTATGATTGAACAGGAAGACAAATGCCTCCCGATCCTGCTGTTTCGCTGCGGCAACATGTTTTGTTAATATCTCAATACTGATCATATGTAAATCATAGTCTCCAAAAATATTTGCCACAATTTGTTATATCTATTATTATATACGAATATGCATTATATTTCAAGCAAATTATTTAAGTTATCGCAAAACTTATTGGCATTATTTTCAGTCCGCAGATCATACTGCTTATAAATTACCGAAAAATATCCGGCTTCCCCCAAAAAGTAAGTTCACCGTTGCAGAAAACAAGCAACTAACTTTATATTTGCAAGTTAACAGTCCTTACCGATCATCATATTCAACAGCACGTAAACCCTTCTAAATTGATGACATCTATGATTCATATTCCTTTTTAGGAGATGTCCGTATCACAGATTGCGAGACCTATTTTTTAGTCGTCACTTTCTTCTCAAACTTGTAACATTATGATACCACCATTCAATATCCACTGTTTGGTGAGAGTATGTCTGTATCGGTGAATGTCGATAGTTTCTACGCCGTACCGCTTGCTATACTCTTTATGTATATGGTATCTATAAATTCACGTGGACAAAATGTGGACAAAAGCACAAAACAGCGCAAAAAAGACCCCCGAACCGAGATTCGGGAGTCTTAAAAAATGGTCAAAAAACCTTTATTTACAGATTACTTGCAAGCCTCTTCGATTGCAACTGCACAAGCGACAGTCATACCGACCATCGGGTTGTTACCTGCGCCGATGAGACCCATCATTTCGACGTGAGCGGGAACGGAGGAAGAACCTGCGAACTGTGCATCACCGTGCATACGACCCATGGTATCGGTCAGACCGTAGGAAGCGGGTCCTGCTGCCATGTTGTCGGGATGGAGGGTACGGCCGGTACCACCGCCGGAAGCGACGGAGAAGTACTTCTTGCCGTTTTCAAGTGCCCACTTCTTGTAGGTACCTGCAACGGGGTGCTGGAATCTGGTCGGGTTGGTGGAGTTACCGGTGATGGAAACGTCAACACCTTCGTGACGGAGAATTGCAACGCCTTCGAGAACGTCGTTTGCACCGTAGCACTTAACCTTTGCCTTGTCACCGTCAGAATATGCCTTTTCGTAAACGACGGAAAGTTCGTCGGTGTAGAAGTCATAGTCGGTGCAGACATAGGTGAAGCCGTTAATTCTGGAGATGATGAAAGCAGCGTCCTTACCGAGACCGCAGAGGATAACGCGGAGCGGTTCCTTGCGGACCTTGTTTGCGGTTCTTGCGATACCGATAGCGCCTTCAGC
>JAZRNC010000312.1:0-8113 GCA_045647965.1 Eubacteriales bacterium
TGCTCTTTTATTCAAATAATATACACCGATTTGTCCGTCGGGGTGACGTCACGTCCGAGGCGGAATCGTTTTTCCACGTCCCATGGAGTCTCGTCGCGGTCCGGTACGTATACGCGGAGCATCACGTCGCGCTCACGGGGAGCTTCGATGGGGAGAGGAGCGATAGCAGTCTGACATTCGATCTTTTCTTCGGCGAGTGCCAGGATGGGAAGAGCAAGCTCTGCAGTGAATCTCAGGGAATCCCCATCCTGACGGGCGGTGATATCCGTCACGCGAACCGCCGTTTTTCGTACGATCTCTGCGTCGTCCGCGGCAGTGGTCTGCGCGTCAAATTCGTATTTCAGGGGGAGGGTGATCTCCTCGCATACGGCATCCCCGCCGCCCACTGTGACGTATTTCAGTACCACGTTTCCGTTTGCCCGACATACGCCGCCCGAAACCTCGCATTTTTCGATCTGTCCGTTGCCCCACGCGCACACGAAGGTGTGACCCTCGGCAATTTTCCCCGATGCCTGCACGCTCAGACGTCCGTTCACAGCGGCACACGGAACGGTGGTGCGGAGAGTTTCCGTCGTCAGCTTTTCTTCGGCGTGAGGAAGGTACGCGTCCTCCGTAACCTCGGTTTCTTCGCACAAAAGAAGATCGCAGTCGACGTCATATTCCATATTCCACCCAATCCGTCCGTCGTCTCCCGTTTCGATCTCCAGCATCACGACGTTACCGAATGCCGTTGATTTTATATTCCCCTCGCCGACGGAATCGGGCAGAGGGATCTCTTCTTCGATCGCCGCACGGGATTTGGCGGTGACGTATTCGCCCTCGGGGGTGAGGAGATTCAAGGTGAGATATCCATCCCCCGTCAGAATCGCGCGGTTTTTCGTGATGCGAACGTCGGAGAAGCATACCTCTCCCCCCGCAAACAGGAGACGCGAGCCTTCTTTTTCGCGAATCTCTCCGCTGCACTCGCCGTTTTTTCGTACCTCGATCATTTTACCAACGCGGTGTTTTTTGGTTTTCGTACGGACTTTTTCGATCTCTGCCGCTTCTTCTCCCGCCCATTTCAGCGAGGCGTCGCGCTCCTTTTGCGAAAGCATTTTCAGGCGCACTCTTGAGGAGAGGGTCAACTTTCTCGGAGCGGTCACACGGCAGCTTGCGTTTTCCGCTTCCCCCGAGAGAATCAGATCGGCGGCGGTAAAACGGTCGTCATCGGCAGATTTCAGGGGAATCTTGCCCGTGTATGACGAGGTTTGCGAGGTCTGACATAAGCCGCCCTCCCCGCTGACGTAGAGTACGGTGTACGTGACGCCGCCGTCCGCTTCGAGTTCGTTTCCCGTGAGATATTTTCCATCAAGGGTAGCGACGGCGCGAACCCCGACGATGCGCCGCACCTCGGGTATGTAGTCTGGCAACGTGAATTCTTCACTCACATCGCATACGCTCTCGGAGTCAAATCGTTTTTCAAAAACAGTTCCGTTCATAATCATCCATCCTATGTCAAAAGATTCTTCACCACAATGTATGCGGAACGGATAAAAGTTAGAACGGCGAAAACATTTTTACACTTTTTTCACGGCATCTGTTGACAATCGTGTGTTTCTTCATATATAATATAGACAAATCCAAATTTATGAAAAATAATAAAAAGGCAGGATATTTCTATGTATTATATCGGCGTTGACCTCGGCGGAACCAATATCGCCGTTGGTATCGTAAACGAACAGTATGAAATCGTAAAGAAGGGCAGCACCCCCACAAAACCCGAACGCGGCGCGGATGCTATCGTTGCGGATATGGCAATCGTTGCGAATAAGCTGATGGAAGAAATGGGCATCACCCTCGACGATATCGCATATGCAGGCGTTGCTACTCCCGGTACAGCAAACAGCGCAACAGGCGTGGTAGAATACGCAAACAACATTCCCTTCCTTGCATATCCTCTCGCTGACAAGCTCTCCGCACACCTCGGCGGTAAGCCCGTATATATCGAAAACGACGCTAACGCAGCTGCTAAGGCAGAAGCAATGGCAGGCGTTGCAGCAGGTGCTCCGTTCTCCGTTATGATCACGCTCGGCACAGGTCTTGGCGGCGGTATCATCATCGATGGTCAGGTATATTCCGGATTCAACTTTGCGGGCGGTGAGCTCGGCCATGTCGTTATCGAAAAGGGTGGCAGAAAATGCTCCTGCGGCAGATACGGATGCTGGGAAGCGTACAGCTCGGCAACGGGTCTTGTTAACATCACAAAGGATCGCATCGTAGAAGCACGTAATGCAGGCAAGAAGACAGCAATGGACGAAATGATCGGAGGAGACCTCGATAAGGTTTCCGCACGTACAGCGTTCACTGCTATGAAGGCAGGCGACGAAGTTGCGGCAGCGGTTGTTGACGAATACATCAGCTATCTCGCGTGCGGTCTTGTTAACATCATCAACATCTTCCAGCCGAACATCATCTCCATCGGCGGCGGTGTTTGCAACGAAGGTGAATACCTCACAAAGCCCCTTATCGAAAAGGTATTTGCGGAAACATACTCCAGAGAGGGCACACCTCAGACGAAGATCATGGTCGCTAAACTCGGTAACGACGCAGGTATCATCGGCGCGGCAGTTCTCGGTAAGTAATGATAAAATAAGTACATAAAACGGCGTGGCGCCTGGCATTGTGAAATGCAATCGGCGGCACGCCTTTTTTCTTCCCGTCAAGCAGTGGAGCTAACGGAGCGAAACTGCCCAAAGGTACGAATACCGAACGGCGATGTTTTCGCCCTCCTCCGTGCAGAACAAGAAATCGCAAAAAAATATTGACAAATTTATCGGATTATGTCATAATGATAATAATGGGACACGCCGTGTCATGCATCGCGTACCCAAAAAACGACAGAAAAGGAAAAGAAACGATGAAATGTATCAGTTGTGGGTTTGACAACGCTCAAACCGAAAAAACTTGCGCAAGCTGCGGTACCCCACTTTCGGAACAACCTAAAGAAAAAAAGGGACTGAACATCAAGTTTAACAAAAAAACGATCGCGATAGCCATCGGCGCACTTGCCGCTCTCATTCTCGTTATCGTACTGATCTCTGCAATTGCTGCCGCTTCCTCATCCTATGTGAAGACCGGTGACCGGATCAACCTGATCTACAGCGCGACCGAAGATGAACTCTCGGTATTCGTAAACGGCACGATGCTCGATGAAACCATCGACGGTGCCCTCTCTCACTCGACTCGCTCCCTTGACGGCTCGGTTGTCGCAGTCATCACGGATGAAGGAGATCTCTACCTCATCAAAGGACGCAAAATCACCGAGATTACCGACGATATTACAACAGTCCGTATTTCCGCTGACGGCAAAAACCTCGTTTACCTTGAAGACAGCGGTGACCTGTTCACCTATAAAATTTCCAGCGGAAAGAGCAAAGAAGTGGACGAAGACGTTCAGATGATAAGCGCGCTCTCCCCCGACGGAAAGAGCTTCGGTTACGTGAAGGATAGCGAAGGATATCTGTTCACGGGCGGCAAGGGCAAGAAACTCGAGGATGACGACCAGTGCATCGTTGCGCTGACCAATGGTGCAAAGTGGATGTACCTCACCGACATCAAGGATACAACCAAACTTTACGTAATGAAAAAGGGCGGCGAATCCGAAAAACTCGCTTCCGACGCCACCGGTTCTCTCTACTTCACCAAGGATATGAGCGAACTCATTTTCCGTGCGTCCGGTAAGACCTACTTCTACAAACCCGGCAAAGATAAAGTCAAGCTCGACAACGACTCCGTATCCGTTATCACCCCGAAGGACTGCGCCGGCATGGGCGTAACAGCTCGTTATTACAGCTACCTCTACGGCATTGACACGTTTGCCGGTCTTCCGTGCCTTGTGAACGGCGAAGAGCTCACTTCCATCACAAAGAAAATGGAGATCGCCGACGATCATCTCGACGTGGATACCTACACCGTGGTGGGCGATCACATCTTCTACCTTGACGGGGATGAGCTGTACCGCGTAAAGATCGGCAAATGGAAGAAGGAAGTCGAACTCGCAAACGAAGTGGAATCGTTCAAGGTTTGTGACGACGGAAAGACGATCTACTACCAGAACGACGACGGCGAACTGATGTATCTCTGCGGCAAAAAGGAAGAAAAGATCGTATCCGATATCTACTCCTACATCACCTATGGATCAAACTCCTGCCTCTTCATCTCCTCGTTCGATAACAGCACCGAATCGGGAAAACTTTATCTCACAAAGAACGGCAATGAAAAGGAAAAACTCGCGTCGGACGCTTACCGTCTCACAAAAATGACGGACGATGTGATCTACTACCGCCTCTACAACGAGAAGTCGGGTTACTACGATCTGTATTTCTCGAAGAATGCCAAGGACTTTGAACTTCTCGTGGAAGGCGTTCGATAAGATACCTTCCCAAGCCCTCAATTTTTCATTCCATAAATCAAAAAACTGCCGCCGATCGGACATGGTGATCCGTTCGGCGGCAGTCTTTTCTATTTTCTGAATTATCGTACGATATTTTCGTTTTCTCAGAACTTGTCAACCGGGAAGAGGATCTTCAGCTGGTTGATCTTGCTCTGGTACGCCGCCTGCTGCTTCTGTTCCATGATCATGGAGTAGATGTCTGCCTTGACGTCGTTAAACTTCGGAGCTTCGCCCTCTTCTTTCTTGTTGAGCTTTACAAGGTGCCAGCCGAACTGAGTCTGAACGGGTGCAGAGATTTCGCCAACGGAGAGCTCGTCGCACGCCTTTTCGAATTCAGGAACCATCTGACCGTGAGTGAAGTCGCCGAGTTCACCGCCGTTCTGACCGGAGGGGCAGGAGCTGTGCTCTTTTGCGGCATCTTCAAACGAAACTTCGCCTGCTGCGATCTTGTCTGCGAGTTCCTTCGCTTTTTCTTCGGAATCCACGAGGATGTGGCTGGCGTTGTAGGTCATACCCGCTGTGAACTGATCGGGGTTTTCGTCGAAGAATTTCTGTACTTCTTCGTCGGTCACGCGAACTTTTTCAAGCGCCTTCTGAACGGAGTAGTTCGCAAGCATTTCTTCCTTGATTTTGTTCAGCTGTTCTTTGAAAGCGGGTTCGCGTTCGTAAAGGTTCTTCTGTGCGTCCATGAGGAAAAGACGGCGCGCGATGAGCTGTTCGAGGAGCATTGCTCTTCCCTGGGGATTGTTGTACGCCTGTCCTCTCTGACCCATCTGCATAAGAGCGTCGTCGATATCGCTTTCCATGATCGGCTTGCCGCCAACGTTGGCAAGAATTTTGTTTTGAAGATCCATAGTTTTGTACCTTTCCTTATTGGTATTGTATTTTAATAATTTTATTGACGTTTTGTAAAATCAGGTTTTTGCCAGCTTCATCATCAGCCGCACGGGGACGATTTTCGCGAGCACGCGGTATAATTTGTAAAATGCCGTGGGCGTATAGATCACACGACGGCGGCGTGCGGCGCGAAGTGCTCCTCTTGCCACCTTTTCGGGATCGCAATAGGGAAGGGTGTCAAAGGTCTTGGACGATCCTTTGATCCCGCCGATCTCGATGAACGGGGTGTCCATCGGTCCGGGGCAGACGGCAGTCGCGGAGATTCCTTTTTCTTTCAGTTCTTCGGAAATTGCGAGAGTAAAGGAAGTCACGTACGCTTTGGTGGAGCTGTAGACCGCCATACGCGTATTCGGGCAGAATGAGGCGATCGAGGAGACGTTCAGAATCGCTCCTCCCTTTGGTATATACGGGATCAGAAGATGCGTGACGGCTGTCAGCCCTTTCAGGTTGAGGTCGATCATCCGCGTCTGACGGGAGAGCTCTCCCTCGCCCACGTTTCCGAGGTATCCGCATCCGGAGTTGTTGATGAGCAGCATAATTTCCGGTTTTTCCTCTGCGGCAACGGCGGCGAGCTGATCGTAGCTTTCATCGAGAGTCAGATCGAGTGAAAAGGCTCTGCAGGGGATCTCCCCCTCCGCGGCAGCTTCGGCGAGCTTGTCCGCGCGTCTGGCAATGATCCACGCTTCTTCAATTTCGGGATAGAATTCGTGGAGCGCACGAAGGAATTCCCTACCGAGTCCGGCGGAAGCACCCGTTATAACGGCAATTTTCATACATTCATCTCCGTTTCGTATTCGTCAAAGAGTATGATACCATATATGACGGAATTTTGCAACGGGAAACGCAAAAAAATATGGGGCACGGATGATTTTCGGTGTGTTTTTTCTGTTCGAGCGGTGGAGAAGGCTGTTTTACCGCTCTGCGAAATTTACGAAAAGTAAAGCTCTCTTTAAATATGCCAAAACAAAAAGACCCCCGCCGGGGGCGGGGGAAATATATTTACGGTTTCTTTGCAACTTTTTTGAGTCGCTCGATAAGCGGTTCGCAGCGCGCATCGGAACGCAAAACGGCAGCTTCATCATCGGTTGTAAGCCATTCAAGCAAAGATTGCGTACGATTTCCTTCTGCCTCCATGATCCAACCGCCGCTTGAGTATCCGCGAAGAACAGGAGACGTATGAGGAGCATCGAAATCATACGTATCCATATGAATAGCAAAATCCGCGCCTTTTTCCAGCCACTGCCAAGCCTCTTCGTAGTTCTGTTTTCTGAGATACGCAGTACACAAAAAACTACATGCAATTTCACCAAGCTGGGCTTTGATTTGATAATCACCGTCGGGGAAAACCAATTCAAGAAAAGCTACTTCCGTTTTCCACAAATGGATTCGATCTTCAAGAGGATAAACAAACTCGCCGTTATCATGTCTCTGACCAACTGCCAGTTGAATCATTTCAGCAGTGTGATAAATCAAAGATGACAAGTAGCTCTGAAATTCCCCAAAATCCGCATCCCCTTTCCAGCGATATACCATAAAGTTTTCATACGAAAAATGGGCACGCGGCATTTCCTCGGCAAGCTTTAGCATTTCGTCTTTTTTGCCGGCATATCCGTAAGCGGTTCCCAGTGTAGCGATTGCTTCATAGCGTGTGATGCTATCAGTACATTCCGCAAGGATTCGATTGCAAAGTTCAAACACCTCGTCGTATTCCTTGAGGCCTTTTCTGGAATATTCGTTAACAATTGCATCCGCAAGGGTCTGCATGATTTTATAATCACGTGGATATTTTTTGTTTGCTTCGCGGAGAATGGCGGTATATTCCTCCCACTTTCCTTGGTGGCACAGGTTCTGCGCTGTATCCAAGTATTTTTTGATTTCCTCGTTATTCCTTTCTATATCAATACCAAGCAGAACGTCAGAAGAAACGTCAAAAATATGGCAGAGCGCGGGAAGCTGTGAAATATCGGGAGCGGTTCGGTCACACTCCCACTGGGAGACGGCACGCGAGGTAATTCCAAGATACTCGGCAAGCTGTTCCTGCGTGATATCCTTTTCGCGGCGCAGACGTTTAATCGTGGAACCAATAGACATAATGTTGTCCTCCAAAAAATATTCAAAAGCGCTTTTGTGATTATATTATATCAAATTTTAATTATAATTCCACGAAGTGTTTGGCTTGTGAAAGTATAGCGCCGCTGTGATTTTTATAGATACTATATCACAAATGCATACGATTTGCAAGGAATACGAATATCCGAAGGAGAACAAAATATCACGCTAATTATTACAACGAGATATTCAATCGAAAACGGTTTCGACGGTTTTGAGGGAGGAGGATGGCGAGTAGCGCCAGTACGAAAGGTGCTCGATCTGTTCGGGATCGATGAAATAGGTGAAGGGCATTTTTTTCGCCGGTCCGCAGGTGTCGATCATCACGAGCTTGATCTTCATTCGGTCGGGAAGGATGCTTTTTATGTAGACCGAGCAGGCATCCCCGGGGACGGCACCTTCAAACGGCTCGGCGAGTCCCGCGAGATTGGGGGAGAGCTCCACGAACACGCCGTAATCCTCTACGGAACGGATGATGCCCGTCACCGTTTGGCCTGCCCTGAAGAATGCGGCGTTTTCTTCCCACGTTCCGAGCAGCTCACGGTGAGTGAGATAGATCCGTCCGCTGTCCTCAATGGAGGAAACGACTGCGTGAATGCTTTCGCCGACGTGGAATCGGTCGGAAGGATGAAGTCGGAGGCCAAGCGGTCTTAGGAAAGACAACCAACCCAGACA
>JAZRNC010000313.1:0-11027 GCA_045647965.1 Eubacteriales bacterium
GTCCGCCTGCAAGAATAACGGGAGAATCCTCCCCTCTGTTCTCGGCACGAAGCGGAATCCCCGCAAGATCCATCATATTCAGTACGGTCGTATAACAAAGCTCGTACTGCAGAGTAAACGCCACCACGTCAAATTCTCCCACCGAGTCACCGCTTTCATGCGTAAACAGAGGGATATGGCGTTTTCTCATTTCTTCTTCCATATCCACCCACGGCGCGTACACTCTTTCACACCACACGCCATCGACTCGGTTGAAACAATCGTAAAGGATTCTCATACCGAGGTTGGACATTCCAATTTCGTACGTATCTGGGAAACAGAATGCCACACGCATCAAGACATCCGCCCGATCTTTCATAATACTACCCGTTTCTCCACCGGTATATCTACCCGGTTTTTGAACGCTTGTGATAAAACTTCTGATATCTTCTCTCATCACAGCAATATTACGGGGGAACTTCCATTCCCCCGCAACTCCTTATTTTTATTTATAATTTTTGTAAAATGCAGTTGTTTGTAAAATCGTTATCGAATGTACAGCTTCGACGCGATCGTCATGGGAATCAACCAAACAAGCTGATACAGCGCAATAAACAGTGAACTCATCGACGTAAGCGAATCGGACAACATCATAAGCAGCATTACCGAAACGCTGATCATAACAGACAGAACGCTGAGTGCCACGTTTGTCTTTTTCATATTCAGCACTTTTCCGCAGTAGGAAATGATCTGCAACAGTGACTTCGGCGTACCGCACGTAACGAGTCCGCTGTCCGCCTTTGCCTCGTATCTTCCCACCTCATCCGCACTCGAATAACGAACGATCTTGAGGGGCATACGCTTCGTGTTGAGTTTACGGGCGATCATGTATTCATCAATATTGGGGTCGAACGTACGAACGCAAACATACAGTCCGTTTCCGGCAAACTGCTTGAGAATACTGTCGATGTCGCTATCCATCACGTACTGGATATACATTTTTGCAACGAGCTTGCTTTCGCGGAACATATACATAATCGACAGCTCATCGGAAAGATCCACATCATCAAGCGCCGCGCTGTCCGGAATTTCAAGACCGCGGGTTCTGAGGGCATCGCAAGAACCGAAAATAATATTCACACCGTCCACCTGCGTTGCGAGGAATCCGGGTTCCGTATCAAAAATCTTTACGTTCTGGGAGTTGCCCATATCCTTCGTTGCCACTTCAAACACATCCTGAAGGGGACCGCCGGCATAAGCAAACGCAGATGCCGCATAGTAAAGCACGCGGTCAATTCTCGCGTTATTATAAATACGAATGTTCTGTACCTTAACGGAATACGACGGGAATACGTTTTTATCATCAAAGCTGATAACCGAGGCGTTCGAATATTCTTCCAGAGACGTCTCACCAACGATAGCGCTGTCATATTCTCTTGCAATCACGTTCGCGCGATAGAAGGGATAGCTGAACGTCACATATATCGAAAGAGGCGCGATCAAAAGCAGAGCCGCGTAGATCGCAGACGTAACGTCGGACGCATCCCCACCGCGAATTTTAGCAACCAAACCGAACAGAATCGCAACAACAGCCGTGATTCCCATAAGGAACATCATAAATACGTTCGTGCTCTGACTCAGTTTGGACAAACGAGCAAAGAATCCGTCGATAAAGTCGGTCTTTTCGATTTTCATAACATCGCACACATCTTCCTGTTCCGCAAACGCCTTCGCCTCACACTCAGACTCTTCATCAAGAAGACGGCGCACGATGTGCTTGGGTCTCTTGTTTGCAACAATACGGAAGTTCATCATTTCGCGGCGGTTATTGAACCACGCATAAACGAGTGTCAGAAGCATATTGAGTGCAACGATAAAGTTAAACGTAACGGGTGCTTCTCCCGGTGTCACAACGCGGCAGATCACAGCGGAATAAATGATTCCGGCAACGACCATCACTACGGACATACTCTCGGGGGTGGGAACGCCGCAAATAAGATGTTTTACGCCATCCACCAGCTGATCGAACGCGCAAAGACAAGCAAGCAGCATAATCTGCAAGCTGATCATCACGAAGACCGTGGGGTAAACCGTCGGATCAAACACACCGCCAAGTTGCTTCGGATCTCCAAACAATCCGGTGATCGTCGGAATATTTTCGTAAACCATCAAAATGATGGCAAGGAGTGTACAAATACCCATTCGAACGAGCAGACCCGAATGACGTTTTTTGAATTCTTCACGAATCTTCGGTACCTGGCTCTTGTCCACAAATTCTGGACGGTCGAGCGTCAAAAGTTTCGGGGCATGTTCATTATGTGCCGCTTCCAGACGATCTCCCAGAGCTTTTGCTTTTTGAGTTTTTTGAGTGTCCCCGCCGTTCTCGTTATCGAGCCCGAACGCTACCATGAGGTTAATATCCGTCGGGTCAAACTCGCCGCTTCCCTCATCTTCAGAACTTTCCTCACCGGAATCGTCTTCGACGTTTTCTTCGCCGAGTACTTCTCCGTCAGAGATAGCCTCCTCGTCGCCCTCGACATATTCCTCCACCGCTTCCGCATCGTCAACATAATTTCCGTCAACATCGTCGGAATACAGTCCGTCAAGCGCTTCTTCAAAGCTTGTCTGGGGATCGGCTTCGCTGTCCGGATCAACATTTCCGTCTTCTTCGTCAGCGCCACCAAGAATTTCTTCTTCATACCCGAATGTGTCACCAGAACCATCGGCTTCTTCCGCATCCCACGTTTCCTCATAGCCTTCCTCGGGCATATCGGTAAACGCAGCATCGAGTGCGGAAAGTTCGGATAATTCCTCCTCATGGATTTCCTCGACATCCGAAGCATCCTCATCCTCATTCGTCTCTCCGACAAGTTCGGGCATATATTTTTTCAAAAGTTCGTTTATGTCAAGACTGCTCTCGGAGTCGTACGCTTCCTCGCTCTCCGACGATACGTCGATATAATCGTATTGAGGCTCTTTCTCCGTTTGCTCATCCGAAAGATACGCTTCCCCGGTGGGATATTCCTCCGATTTTGAAGTCGGATTCGAGGCAGCTGCGTTACGATTCTTTTTTATAGACAATTTACCGAGCAGTTCCCCTGCGGTAATATGTCCGTTTCTGTTTTTCTTTTCTTTAGCCATAATAAGTACATTGACTCGGAGGGAGCCCTCGTCGTCTTTCCTTTCATATGCTGATTTTTTTATATTAGTACGATTTTCATCCGATGTGATATTGTACGGCCTTTTCAGCCGATACTGAATGTGACGTTCGATTCGATATTTCAAAGCGATTTTCTCTGCATTCGCGCGGCGTGACACAATAAAATCGAGGCCGCAGTGGATACGTTCAACGAGTTAATACTGCCATACATCGGGATAGAAATCGTAAAATCACATTTTTCTTTCACAAGTCTGCTGACGCCGCTGTCTTCTCCGCCAAGCACGATGGCACACGCAAGATTGAAATCCGTTTCAAAAAAGTCCGCACCGCCCGCTTCGGCAGCGAACGTCCAAACCCCGGAATCCTTGAGTTTATCAATTGTCTGAGCGATATTTCCGACCTTTGCGACAGCCATATGCATGATCGCACCGGCAGAAGCTTTCGATACCGCCGGAGTAAGTCCGCAGGCACGTCGTTCGGGAATGATTACCCCATGCGCACCGCAGCATTCGGCACAACGGATAACGGCACCGAGATTATGCGGATCTTCGATTCCATCGCAAACCACGATAAGCGGCTTTTCACCACGCTCGGATGCGATAGCGAGAATATCCTCCACCGTGCAGTATTCTTTTTCGGCAACCATCGCGGCGATTCCCTGATGGTGTTCTCCGCGCGCCAATCGGTCAAGAGATTCAACAGTGGAATCCACGACCGTGATTCCTCTTTTTTTCGCTTCGGCGATAATGGCCACGATCGACCCTTCTCTGCCCGATACGAGAATTTTATCAACGGGACTACCCGTTTTAATGAGTTCGCTTACCGCATTTCGTCCAACGACGAGATTCGACGGCATCTCGGCATATTTTCTGTCCTGCCGTCTTCCGCCATCACCGACGGGTCTTTTTTTCGATTTATCGCTATATTTTTTCTGTTCTGTTTTATACATACTCGATCTTCGCCTACTCCATAGCTTTCGGTCAAATAACACAGCGGACCGTTTTTCTTAATTTCCGACAAAAAAATTATCGTCATACAGTTATACATTTTGATTATAACACATTTTTTTGATTTTGTACATATACTTTTTCAACAAAATCAACTTTTCTTCGAATTTTATCAAAAAAAAGGGAATACGGAAAATTACCGTATTCCCAAAATTTCTGAGTCCTTTATTAACCGAACGCTTTGCGAAACCAAAGCCCCTGAAAATGATTCAAACTCAAATGTAATCCGTACTTTTTCGGATTACTGCTGCTTCATAGCTGCAAAGCATTCGCTGCAGTATACAGGTCTGTCATTGCTGGGCTGGAAAGGAACTTTTGCTTCCTTGCCGCAGTTTGCGCATGTTGTTGTGAACATTTCCTTCTGTTCACGACCTGCATTCTTTCTCTTGTCACGGCAGTTCTTGCATCTCTGGGGTTCGTTCTGGAAGCCCTTTTCTGCATAGAATTCCTGTTCGCCTGCTGTGAATACGAAATCGTTACCGCATTCCTTGCACTTTAAAGTCTTGTCCTCGTACATCTGTTTTCCCTCGCTTTGTAAATTGGTTGAAGATTTTCTGCCCTTGGCAAAATCGCACGTCACCTTTGACAACAACGCTTTTTCGTTAAGCTATTCGGGCGTATTTATTTTAATACTTCCATGAAGAAGCGTTAAAATACTTATTGATTTTTCAGAAGTCCTCTTACCTTAACTCTCATTCGATATAAAGCGTTGCTGACAGACTTTTCTTCTTTTCCAAGTCTTTCAGCGATCTCCGAAACGGACTTGCCAACAATATAATAATTCAATACTTTTTTTTCGTAATCGGATAACACGGCGTATATCCCACCCTTCAAATGATCCGCCGCCTCTGCAGACAGCATAATCGAAAGAGGATCCGCCATCGTTTTTTGATTCTCCATCTTGAGCGATGCATCGTGTTTTTTCTTTTCGGTTTTGTATTTCCGAAGCGCGGAGATCAGCGCATTGTTGATACAAATCTTGGCATACAAACCGAAAGAAACTTTACGTTTTCCCGCATCGGGATCATACGTTTTTGCGGCACGGTATAATGCAATGGCGGCGTACTGTCTGAGATCATCCTCACCGATCATCACCGCACTGTCGTCGGTGCACTGAAACGACGGAATAAATCGCTTTACCGCGCTCTCCGTTACCGCGCTGTACTGTTCTGCGAGAGACACAAAGGCTTGGTCATCCTCCTTGCGTATCTTCTCGAGCAGAAGCTGCAAATTATTATCCAAAAGATGGAACTCCAAAAAGAAATACAATTATCTTTTATAATTATATCACAAATAAGTGATTTGTCAATAGTCTATGCAAATTTTTTCATATTTTTTTGTTAGATATGGCGTTTGTTCAGCACTTTTTTCGATGATTTTTATGAAAATTGTATTTATTAGTTTGCAAATTTAGATTTTTCTGTGTTTTTCACACGAAGAAAGCCCCGAAAATTTATTTGTCGAGCAAATAGTTTACGTTTCCCGTTACGATGGCGATCAGCCCACGGTACACCACATCCGGCTTATCCTCAAAATTCATCCGCATACGGGACACCTGCATATAGGAATCCGCGCGCAAAGCCAGATCAAACGCAAGTCCGTCGCAATCCTTAATGGAACAGTGGAAAATATAGGATCCATCCCCCACCTGTTCGATGCGATGATCCATAATTGCTCCGCGTTTTTCAAGGGATAGATGACGCATCGCACTGATATAACTTTTTTCACGGACAGCAGCGATCAGAAGATCGTCCGCGAGTCCCTTGGCGATCATACGTCCCGTATCCGTGATCGCGTATACGTCTTTCTCCGACAACGGCTTTTTCACCGCCTCGTCATCTTCGAGTGCCTCGATCTCCTCGCGTGTTACGCTGCGGATATGGTCCGCCTCCAAAAGCTCATGGAAATACGTCACAAAGTCAAAGTAATCTACAAATCCGTCGCGGATCACGATCGTAGCAAGGTCATTATAATCGAGCGGATAACCGACTTTTTCCAGAAGATACAAAATGAATACCTTCACTTGCTGAGGGGAGTGAAACGTCTCAGGCATATTTTTCTCCAATCAATAGTGATTTGTGGGTCATATATTTATAAGTCTGATTTTTTCAGAACAAAAACGGGAAGTCTTCGCTCCCCGTTTTTATCGTTGAGTTATGTTATCTTTCGCAAAGATTCTGCCGAAATTATTCCGCGGTAACTGTCTCGTCGTTCTTCTTTTCAGAAGCCTTCTTTGCGGTATCCGTAAGAGCCTTATACGTCATATAATCTTTGAGCTTTGTTCTGTTGAAATCTCTTACACCGTAGTACGAGCTCTTAATTCCGGAGAGTTCATCGGAAGCGAGGTACGCATCCTGAAGGAATACGACAGGAATGATCGGCATATCCAAAAGAAGCTTTTCTTCTGCTTCGTGGAGTTTTTCCACTCTTGCCGCCTGCTCGGTCGCACCGTACGCTGCTTCGATGATTGCGTTATATTCTTCGCTCGAATAGCCGGATACGTGTGTAAAGATCTCGTAGTTACCGGAGTTCATATCCACACCGTTACCGGAGAAACCGTCTGCGTACTGAGCAAGAACCTGGAAAGCATCTGCGGAAAGCATTGTCATATCGAATGCAATAACGTCAAAGTCACCGGCATCGTATGCATTCTGGAATGTGTCGATATAGAGGTAGTTGTCATCCTTGGTCGGTGTTGCGCCAAGGGCCTTTACTGTAACATCGAATCCGAGAGCGTTCCATACACCCTTCACATAATCAGCAATGGCAAGATCCACTTCGTTATTACGAACGCTAATCGAGAAAGAACCACCGTTTACACCTGCTGCGGAAAGAAGGCTCTTCGCTTCTGCAACGTTTGCGGTTGCGGAAAGAATATCGCCGCCAACTTCACGGAACGTAGACTTCGTATCCTTGTCAAATACCTTTGTCGGAACAAGTCCCGTTGCGGGCTTTGCGAACGTGATGAGTTTTACCACTTCTGTACGGTCGATCGCGAGAGAAAGTGCGCGGCGTACTTCTGCGGACTTAAACAAAGGATTGTTTGTATTGAACATATAAGAATGTGTTGCCATCATATCGGAAACAACAGCCTCGTCCTTATACTGTTCGCGTGCAGACAGCGGAATGTATCCCATGTAGAACAGCTTGCCTTCTTCGTAGAGAGCGAGCTGCGCTTCTGCGTCACCGAGTTCGTGCTTGGTAAGAAGACGGTACGGAATAACGTACTTATCTACCTTGAATGCTCTTTCACCCTGGGGGTTGGACATATCCGGCGGGTCAAGATAATAATATCTGGAACGTTCAAGACGGATAACGTTACCGTAAACGAGCTGTTTAAGGCTGAACGGACCGTTTGTCATAATGGTAGAGTGCTTACAAGCCCAAGTATCCTCACCGGTCTTGGAGATAATATCTTCACGAAGGGGAGAAAGCGCAACGGAAGAACAGTTGCGGAAGAAGTTATCGAGATCCACGTCGTATTCGAAGCGGATTTCAATCGCGTACGGGCTTGCCGCGATCATACCGAGGTCATCCACGGTTGCATCTCCCGCTTTGATTTTACGCGCGTTTTTGATATCGTAAAGGAGAGATGCCGCTTCGCTCTTGGAGTCGGGTTCAAGAATACGCTTCCATGCGTATACAAAGTCCGCAGCCTGAACGGTACGTTCGTCGGACCATCTTGTCTCCTTCATCTTGATCGAAAGAACGTATTCACCATCAACTTCGCGGTATGTGTAGCTTTCCATAATAGCGTTTGTCCACTTACCGTTTTCATCCAGTCTTGTAAGACCTTCATAAATAAGGCTCATTACTGTAAGCATGGATTCGTCCGTAATGGAAATCTGCGGGTCGAAGTTATATACTTCCGTCGTCAGATACATGTCGATAATCGCACCCTTATCACGCGAACCATCTTCAAGCTTTACAAGTGTTGTACAGCCGGAAATCATGGTCACGAGCATAATCATCGCGAGTGCCAGGGATAATGCTTTTTTCATGATTGAGAAATCCTCCTCGAATTTTCGAATACGTTAATGATTATTTTTGTATGCAATCATATTAACTCATCACATTATATCATCTTTTTATTTAATAATCAACATCTTATTTTGCATTCGAAAAAAGATTCGTTCACATGCACAATTATTGGTAACTATTTTCGTACACATTTCACACTTGTTTGTTTGTTTTTTCGTTTTTTCATCTTAAAAACGGGCATAACTATTTTGAAAATCAATCCGCAAGAGGGAAAAACGCATGCCAATCCACAAAAGTGACCTCGCCATCGAAAACTTCGGAGAGGAAATGTCCACCGTCGCTCATCTCACGCCCCCCGAAATTCACGAAAAAATGGGGTATTCCGTCGTCCGTTCCACAGTCGGATGCCGACTCTACGAAAGCATCGTCTGCGGCGAACTTTGGAAAAAAGAAAAATCGGACCAAGAACTCGTCAGCCGCCTCTTCGCAGAACGAATGGCACTCCTTCTCAAAGAAACCACGCCGCGAGCTTCCCATAAACAAACAATTCTCGCCGTCGGTATCGGAAATCGCCATCTCTCCCCCGATGCGCTCGGCCCGCTCGTTATGGATAACCTCCACGTTTCACCAAGCGAAGAATCCGCCGATTCTCCGCTCCTCTTTGCCATATCCACGGGTACCGCCGCAGAAACAGGCATTGATACCGCACGTCACATCCGTGCTCTGGCGCGTGACGTTACCCCCGATGTGATCCTCACCGTCGATTCCCTCTCGGCGAAATCCATCGAAAGACTGCAAACGTTGATCCAGCTCACAAACGGTGGAATGCGTCCGGGTTCCGCGCTGTCCCACACGTGCGAGGAGATCTCCAGCGAAACAATGGGATGCACCGTTCTGTCGCTCGGCGTACCGATGGTAATAAAAAGTCGGGAGGAGGATATCCTTTCCCCATTTTTTGTTACACGCGCCGAAACCGACGTCGTCCTTGACTGCTACGCTCGGGTACTGTCCCGCGGAATAACCCTTGCCCTTTTTGGAAATATCCCGTCCTGCTAAACAAAGTCATCATTTCTCTGCCGAACGCATCATACAATCTATACGAAAGATATCATCAGAATTTTTGAAACGTCCGACGGAGGTACAAAATGAACGAAACCGAAACATTGCCGATTCCAAGTGATCCCGCCACCGAAGAAACGTTTGCCGAAGACGAAGATATGCGTACAGAAGAAAGCTGTGAAATACCGCCCGACGACTTGTTCGATGAGCTTGAAGATCCATTTGAAGAGCCGCTTGATGAGCACGAAGAGTTCCTCATGGAGCGGCGTCCACCTCGCTTTTCACTGTTCGGGGTCTTCTCCGGAATCCTGTCCGCCATCACCGTTTTTATCCTCAGTGTCACGCTGATCGCTGCCCTATCCCGCGTGGAAATTCAAAAAAATGACATCACCCGCTACCTGCTCGGCGAATTTGCGGGAGGCATTCAAAACGTTTATCTTGCAAAAAAAACGGAAACTTCGCCGCCACCGCCGCCCACGCACAGCGACACCCTTGAGGGAGTTGAAAAAATCCCCCTTCCGGAAGACTTGTCAGAGGATGAATCCCTGTCCGGCACTTCCTCCATTCTTCTCTCGCGCGATATGTCATCCACCGCCAAGGATTCGCTCGGACTCGTCAACGAAACCCCATACACGCCCGATCTCCACACCTTACTCCAAGCGAAACGGACAATCCCTTACATAGACAGCCTATATTCCACCTACGGTGAGGGCGCCCCCGTCGTTCTGATCCTGCACACGCACGGGACGGAAGCCTTTGCCGATCAGTTTGCCGACGGCTTCCGAAGCAGTGATCCGAGCAAGAACATCATTTCTGTCGGGGCTGTTCTTGCCGAAAAACTGAACGAAGCCGGGATCGTCACGATTCACTCCACGGAGCTCCTCGACTCACCCGACTTCAATTTAGCCTATTATAACGCCGCACAGCTCATTCGTGCCGCACTCGAAAAATACCCATCCATTTCGTATGTTCTCGATATCCACCGCGATGCCATCGAATCGGGCGGTATCTACTATAACCCGACCACTTACGTTGGAAGCACCCCCACAGCACAGCTCATGTTCGTGGTGGGGACCGATCACGGCGGCTCCGGTCACGTATCGTGGCGCAACAATCTCGGCCTTGCCGTACGGCTGCAAGCGGATATTTCCGGCCGTTTTCCATCCGTTATGCGGGACATCCATCTCAGAAGCGCTTCATTCAACGAACAATACACGAGCGGTTCGCTTTTGATCGAGGTGGGCTCCTGCGCTTCCTCACTCAAAGAAGCAAAAGCCGCCGCCAGCCTCCTCGCCGACGCCCTCATTCGGGAGATCCGCGGGTATTAAAGCGAAAACATCAGATCGTTTGCGGTCTGCAGGGATTCAAGCATAAGATCGGGGCGATCTGCTTCTTCTGCCGCTTCCACGTCTGCCAGCTTCGTTTCCCCGGTCAGCACGAGAGCCGCAGTAATACCGTGGCGTTTTCCCGTAGCAATATCCGTATACAGGCGGTCACCAAAGATGATCGTATTTTCTTTCGTCTCTCCCGTGATCTCGGCAATCATTTCCACCGTTTCGGAATACGGTTTTCCAAAATACGTGGGAAGTACCCCCGTTGATGCCGTCACACACGCCGCAATCGCGCCGCTGTCGGGAATGAAGCCCGTTTCCGTAGGGCAGTTGTAGTCGGGATGTGTACAAAGATATTCCGCGCCGTAACGGATAAAATCACACGCCACCGTAAGTTTTTCGTAATTCAGCGTCGTATCAAAGCTGGTGACAACGACGTCTGCCTTGCGTCCGTCGGGTTTGCCGTATCGGTCGCACACCATATCTACACCGGCTTCACGGAACTGATCG
>JAZRNC010000314.1:0-6963 GCA_045647965.1 Eubacteriales bacterium
TCAGGCATACTTCTACTTGAGCGAAGCAGTAGCTATGGGCTTGATTACGGAGGAGGAGATTACTGCCGCGGTCGAAAAACTGTTTGAGGCAAGATTCCGTCTCGGTATGTTCGATGACGATTGTGAGTATGATAAGATTCCGTATGAAGTGGTAGAATGTGATAAGCATACGGCGCTCAATCGTAAAATGGCGCAGGAAAGCATCGTGCTTCTCAAAAACGACGGCATTCTTCCGCTTGATCCAAAAACCAAAGTAGCGGTGATCGGTCCGAATGCGGATGATCTCGGTGTTCTTCTTGCAAACTACAACGGTTTCCCGACACGGTATAGCACACTTCTTCGCGGTATTCAGGATGCATGTGAGGAAAGAGTATTTTTCGCACGCGGCTGCAATATTGCCGGAGAAAAGTTTAACGAAAGTATGTGCGACGAAGCGAAGATCGTGGCAAGACTTTCTGACGTAGTCGTCATGGTTATGGGGCTGAATCCGGATATGGAAGGCGAGGAAGGAGACGCGTACAACGAAACTGACAGCGGCGATAAGAGAGACATTGAGCTTCCGAAGCTTCAGCAGCAATTGATCCGTGAAATCGTATCTCTCGGTAAGCCCGTTATTTTCGTAAACATAAGCGGAAGTTGTATCAATCTTGAATACGAGGATCAGAACTGCAATGCGGTCGTTCAGTGCTTCTATCCGGGAGCTGAGGGCGGAAATGCGTTTGCGGATATTCTCTTCGGAAAGGTGTCACCGTCCGGTCGTTTGCCGGTAAGCTTCTACCGTTCCTGCGACGACATTCCGCCGTTTGAAGATTACAGTATGGAAAACCGTACGTATAAATTCTTTAAGGGCAAATGTGTTTACGACTTTGGTTACGGATTGACGTATTCGAAAATCACAGAAAATTGGATCGACGAGAATACGGTGGAACTCTCCAACGTTGGCGGTGTGGATACGGCATATTCCGTGCTGAAGTACGAATATATCCCCCACAAGAGTCTTTGTGACTTCAAAAAGGTGTTCCTTGGGGCGGGAGAAACCATTACCGTTAAGTTTGACGGCTGATAAACGTCCGTGAATTGTTGCAAAAACACAATAAAAACAGAAAAACGTACTTTTTGACACCAAAGAGTACGTTTTTTTGTTAGTTTTTGTTTGAAAAAGTATACTTTTTCAAACTCTACGTAAAGAGAGAATCATTCGCAAAAAAATTGTGTTTTTCTATTGAAATTCAGCTACAAATGTGTTATCATATATGTGTAAAAGGTATTTTTTCTCTTGTTTGAAAAAGTGTACTTTTTCAAACTCTACGAATGATACGCTACTCATTTTGTATATTGATATAGTTCAATGCATATATGTTATTAAAATACGGGAGGAAAAACGAATGAAGAAAATATTGTGTTCGATTTTATGTGCGGTAATGTTATTTGGACTGCTTCCGTTTGATGTGTTGGCAGATAACTCCATCACACCCGAAGTGGCACGTGGTACGTGGGGTGGTGTCGACTGGACCTTGGATGCCGATGGGACGCTTACTATCGCTCCTACCAAGGGTAATCCTCAGCCTGACGCTAAGACTACCAAGTGGACGTGGGAGGTCGGTGAATGGAGAGAAGCTGTAGTATACACAAGTGCCGGTGGTGCTAGCGAAATTGGTGGTTGGCCATATGATCGTACTAAAGTTAAAAAACTCGTGATTGAAGAAGGTGTTACCTCCATCGGTTCCTTTACCGTTAATGGGTATACTAATTTGACTGGTGAAGTGATTATTCCGTCCACCGTTACCTATATCGGTCAGGAGGCATTTCAAAGGTCAACTATGACTAAATTGAAATTTGCAAAAGGCGGAACAGAAGAACTTTGTATTGCTCAAGGTGCATTTAAGAATCTTATTATTGAAGAGATTGCGCTTCCTGACGACCGTCCTGTGCATATTCACGCATGGAGTTTTCTCAACTCTGCAAACTTGAAGCATATTACATTTCCTGCAACTTTGACTGGTATTACCGGGACAAATCATGTGGATTATGCCCATGATCCCAATGCACAAAACGCAGGAAATGCTAGTTCCAGTGACGTTTTCACTGCATCAAAAAACATAGGTCTAAAATCTATCACTTTCGGAAATGAAGAAATAAAAAAATTATTCATATCCAATGGTTATTCTCTTGAAAAGTACGATATTAACATACATTCCCACAATTTTATCGATGGAAAGTGTTCGTGCGATTCACAAGTCGGCATTGATGTCCCTGCAGATACCGTTTTAGCCGATACAAAGGTCGAGGGGCTTTCTGACATTCTCGAAAACGCACTTTGGGATAATCCGTCTGCTGACAATGTTCAGATTTTCTTGAGTGTTTCGGAAGAAATCACCGAAGGCAAGGAAGACGAAAAGACAGCTATTGAGGAAATGGCAGGAGAACAGGAATTATACTTTGTTGATCTCTCTCTGTATAAAAGACTCGATAACGGGACACCCGTAAATATCGGATCCGATAACGACACTCTTCTGACTATTCAGATTCCATTTGATTCAAAAAAAGAAATCTTTGCGGTATATCGTTATCACGACGGCACTCCCGAAGCATTGCCGATGGATCCTGCGGTTGGTGAGGAAGGTTTTATAATTGGTGACGGTTTTGTTACGATTTACGCAAAAAAATTCTCGACATACGCAATCGGCTATAAGAATCCGATTCCCGATATTCCGCTTGTTTTCTACTTACTCCCACTCTATAACAATACAATCACTGTAGAAAAATCTGAAAACGGCTCGGTTACCACAAACCGCAATTTCGCTCTCTTTCGCAGTTCTGTAAACATAACAGTTACGCCGAATGACGGATATGAACTCGATTCTCTGATAGTTAAGACTATCGATGGTAAGAGCATAGCGGTAAACGTAAAGAATGGTAAGTATACCTTTAAGATGCCGTTATTGTGTGTTACTGTAAAGGCAAGCTTCGTGCAGATTGACAAATAGTTTAACGATTCTTACAAAAGACGAACAGTATCGTTTGAATTAACAAAAACACGTCGGATAGACTCTTTCATCCGACGTGTTTGATTTTTTTTGTGTGTAAAACCTGTTTTGAGGGGAGGTTAAGATAAGTGCATAGCTAAAATATACTCATGTTTTTCTTGCGTTTCTCCTCTGCGAAATGCATTCCGTTTGCTCATACCATATGCGGACGGTACTTGATCTTTCCATCTTCCATAACGGCGGTTACGCGGTCACCGCGTTTTACATTTCCGCGAAGCACTTCTTCCGAGAGGGAATCTTCTACGAGACGGGTGATGGCGCGGCGGAGGGGACGGGCACCGTATACGGGATCAAATCCCTTTTCAGCGATGGCGCGGACGGTTTCGGGAGCAAAATCTACCGTGATGTCGAGGCTGTGGATGCGACGCTGTATCTCGTTGATCATCACGGATGCAATTTTTGTGATATCCTCTTCCGTCAGACGACGGAACAAGATGGTTTCGTCAATTCGGTTGAGAAATTCCGGTTTGAACGTGTGCTTCAGTGCCTCGGCGGCTCGTTCACGGAACGCTTCATTCTGTGCGCCCGAATTGGTTTCGGAAACAAATCCCGTGGTGTGCTTTTCCCTTGTCTCACCGCCAACGTTTGATGTCATAATAAGAATGATATTTTTGCAGTCGATCCGTCTGCCCTGCGAATCGGTGAGGGTACCATCCTCAAGAATTTGCAAAAGAATACTCAGAATATCGGGGTGCCCTTTTTCGATTTCATCAAATAACACGACGGAATACGGGTTGCGTCTCAATTTTTCGGTGAGCTGACCCCCTTCTTCGTATCCGACGTAACCGGGCGGGGAGCCGATGAGTTTCGAAACACTGTGCTTTTCCATATATTCCGACATATCCACTCGGATCATTGCTCCCGCGTCACCAAACATAATTTCGGAAAGTGCTCTGGATAGCTCCGTTTTACCAACCCCTGTCGGGCCGATGAACAAGAACGATCCGATCGGACGGCGGGGATCTTTCAGCCCGATCCGCCCACGTTTGATGGCGCGTGCCACGGCTTCTACGGCTTCGTTTTGTCCGATCACCCGTTCTTTCAGTAATTCTTCAAGGTGTAATAGCTTTTCTTCATCTTCGCCTGCCAACTTTTGTACGGGGATGCCGGTCCAGCTCGTCACGATTTCAGCGATATCTGTATCCAGAAGGACGAGGGAATCGGTGGAATCCTTGCCGCCGTTTTTTTTGGCATTCAGCGAGGTTTCAAGAGATTTTTCTTCATCACGGAGCTTTGCGGCGGTTTCATAATCCTCGGCGAGAATGGCTTCTTCTTTTTCTCCGCTCACCTCTTTGAGACGGGCTTCCATTTGACGTACATCTTCGGTGGGGGTGATGGAGGAAATGCGCTTTCGGCTTGCCGCTTCATCCATCAGATCGATCGCTTTGTCCGGCAGAAATCGGTCGCTGATGTAACGAACGGAGAGTCCGATGGCGGCATCGATGGCGCTGTCGGTGATTTTCAGTTTGTGATGTGCTTCGTATTTATCACGCAGACCAATCAGGATTTTTTTTGCTTCTTCGGGAGTCGGTTCTCCGACGAGGACGGATTGGAATCGCCGTTCCAGCGCCGCGTCTTTTTCAATGTGTTTGCGGTATTCCGAGGTCGTTGTGGCACCGATTACTTGAATTTCCCCACGGGCAAGGGCGGGCTTTAGAATATTGGCGGCATCCACCGCACCCTCTGCACCACCTGCACCAATAATCGTGTGAATCTCATCAACAAACAGGATCACGTTTGGGTTTTTGCGCACCTCTTCCATGACGTTTTTCATTCGTTCTTCGAATTCCCCGCGATATTTTGCTCCGGCGATCATAGAAGAAATGTCGAGCATAACGATGATTTTTGAGCGCAGAGACTCGGGAACGTTTCCGTCCACGATTCGCTGTGCCAGTCCCTCGACCACGGCAGTTTTTCCGACTCCCGGCTCTCCGATCAGACAGGGATTGTTTTTGGTACGGCGTGAGAGAATCTGGATCACACGGCTGCTTTCGTTTTCCCTTCCGATGATGGGATCAATCTTGCCGTCACGGGCAATTTTACATAAATTTCTTCCGTATTGTGAGAGGGAGGGGGCATCGTGCAGGCCATCGTCGTTCTTTCCCGTGGCATTTGTTTTTTCCTTCGTGGGGGTACCTCCAAAATACGACACGACATCGCGGCGGATATCGGAGGCGGAGGCTCCTTGCTCGGCAATCAGCTTTACGGCAAAGCATTCATGTTCTTCGCAGATCGCAATGAGAAGATGTTCTGTACCGATATATCCGTGCCCCATCCCAATGGCGATTGCGGCGGAAGATTCAATGATCTTCTTGGTGCGCGGGGTGATGTCCGAGCTCGATAGGTGCGTGTACTGACCGATACCAACACTGTGAGAGACGAGCTGTTTCGTTTTGTCGTGGGAAACGCCACGTTCCGAAAGGATCCGTTCTGCAATCCCGTCTTTTTCATATAACAGACCGAGCAGTAAATGTTCACTGCCGATGCAGGTATGCCCCATTTCCGATGCGATGTTTAGGGCACGGTTCAGCGCGTTCTGTGCTTTTTTGGTGAATCCGATATTCATAGAAAACCCCCGCGTGGTTAATAGATAATACTCTATTATTAGTGCACGCAGGGGAGATTTATACGTTTTTTATCAAATGAATGAGGAAAATTACAGAACGGAAACCGTATTGTTGCGGTGCGTATCGTTATTTCATCATCAGGAACATAATCATATGACGCAGAATATCCGCGCGGACGGTATTGCGGGAGTCGGGAGGGCAGTGCTCAAGTGCACTCTGGGAAAGAGCCTGCAAGGCAAGTCCTGCTTCGTTTGGTGTGATGACACCCCGCTCCAGAAGATTTTCGAGGTAGACGCGCGCTTCGCGGTCGCTGATGGATGTACCGATTGCGTGGAAAAAATGCATCAGGTACTCATTTTTGCTCATCGGCAGACGTACGATTTTGATGTGTCCTCCGCCGCCCCGTCTGCTTTCGGTCACGTATCCTTTGTCGGGTGTGAAACGTGAAGTGATGACGTAGTTGATCTGACTGGGAACACATCCGATCTTTGCTGCCAGATCGTTTCGGCGCACCTCAGCGTATCCGCCGCCCTCCTCCAGCATTTCTTCGATTAAACGCGCGATGTGATCGGATAATACCATATTACCGCGCCCTCCTATTCTGACTATCTTTGACCTTTGTGATGATATTATACCTTATTTTTGCTCCGAGGTCAATAGAAATAAGAGAAAAAGGACGAGGATTACGCGATATAAACCTCTGTTTTTCTCTTTTATTCGTTTTTTCTTGTATTTTTACAAACGCTGTTTACCTTTTGTGAAAAATGTGGTAAAATATATAATATATTATGATAATTTAACTTTTTAGGGGATATTATGAAGAAAATTGCGATTACGTCAAGTATGCTTGAAGAAGATAAATATTGTGGTTTAAAAGCAAGATATTTTAACTTCATTCTTAGTGCTATCGAAGAGTTTCATGCGGATGTTATGCCGGTTATGCTTCCGCAAACGGATAATGCTTCTTTGATTCGCGCGTATGCCGAGGAATACGATGGATTCATTTTCAGCGGCGGAAGCGATATTCATCCGAAATACTACGGAGAAGAGATCCACGAAAACTGTGGAACGATCAAGGAGATTCGAGATGTTTTTGAACTTGGGTTGGCGAAGGAAGTCAGAGAACTTGACAAACCTGCCCTTGGCATTTGCCGTGGACACCAGGTGATGGCAGTTGCGGTTGGGGCTTCTCTTTGGCAGGATATTCCGAGCCAAGTGGGTTCCACAGTTGTTCATGCCAAAAATAACGGGACGATGCGTCATTTGGTAAAAACGTCAGGAAAACTCAGAGAGATTGTCGGGGCGGATATTATTGCAACCAACAGTTATCATCATCAATCGGTGAAAAA
>JAZRNC010000315.1:0-15181 GCA_045647965.1 Eubacteriales bacterium
TTTGAGTCCACCTCGTCTGCCAATTCCAACACACCGGCGTCTTTGTTATTATATCATAATAAGCTTTCATTTGCAATAGGAAAAACAAAGAAAATCAAAAAAGTTAGAAAAAAAGGAGTCCTCAAAAGACTCCTTTTTGATTCTGTTATACTTCTTCGGATTCGTCTTCTTCGTCAAGAAGTGCTTCACCGCAGTTCGGACAGATTACGTCTTCGGGATCTACGGTGTCATCGAAGTAAACTTTACCGTTGCAACCGGGACACATCGCGCAGAAGAATTCTTCTTCCTCATCCTCGTCGTCTTCGTCCTCATCTTCTTCATCGTCGTCGCATCCGCAGCAATCACAGCAGCAGTCATCATCGTCTTCGTCGTCATATACGATATCTTCTACGTAGCCGAGATCTTCGTCGATTTCTTCGATATACTGTTTTGCGGTATCGAGGGCTTCTGTGAGAGTTTCAATTTCCCCTGCCATCTGATCTACAAGATTAACGAGCGCGGAGATGATCTTTCCCTCGGGAGTTGTCGTGTCAAATGCACAACCGTCCATAAGTCCCTTGATATAGGAGCTGTATTCCTTATTTGTCATAGCGAGTCTTCCTTTCATATTCTTAGTAATTAAGGCTACTCGTTCCGGGCAGCCTTAATGTACTATAGTATTGACTTGTAAATGCGAACTTAAACTTACGCTCTTTCGAGGTATTCGGAAGTTCTGGTGTCGATCTTGATCTTGTCGCCTGTGTTGATGAAGAGCGGTACACGAATCGTAGCGCCTGTTTCAACAGTAGCGGTCTTTGTTGCACCCGTTGCGGTATCGCCGCGAACACCGGGTTCGCAATCTGTGATTTCAAGTTCAACAAACATCGGAGGTTCAACCGCGAAGGGCTTTTCCTGATAAGAGTGGATCTTGCAGATCATTTCTTCTTTTACAAACTTGAAGTTTTCGCCGATAAGATCCTGACCGATCGGAACCTGTTCGTAAGAATCGAGGTCCATGAAGTAGTAAAGATCGCCATCGTTGTAAAGATACTGCATATCTTTACGTTCAATTCTTGCATCGTTGTACTTATCTGTGGGGGAGAATGTTTTTTCAACCACTGCACCGGTGATAACGTTTCTAAGTTTTGTACGAACGAACGCTGCTCCCTTACCGGGCTTTACATGCTGGAATTCAATTACCTGCATAACCTGTCCGTCCATATCGAACGTAACACCGTTTCTGAAATCGCCTGCTACTACCATAATCGTTATTATCCCTTATGATCGGGATAATCTCCTTTCAATTGATAATATTGAATAAATTCTAATACACTTTATTGTATAATATTTTCCGCATTTTTTCAAGGGGGTAATCCTATATTTTTTAAATTTTTTTGGTTTTTTTCACATTTTTTTATGATTTATCCTTCTGCGGTGCATTTTTCTCTCTGTTTTGACTCCTTCGATAGATGCACGTGCAAATGACAAATACAATCGGGAAGACAATTCCAAAGAACATTCCGCTCTTTAAGTCTCCGCCAAAGGCATCGGATACCGTTCCGACAACAGTCGGTCCCACCGTGCATCCGATATCTCCGGAAAGAGCCAAAAGTCCAAACATCGCCGTTCCGCCAAGGGGAAACTTTGCAGCGGCAACACTGAACACTCCCGGCCAGAGAATCCCGACAGCAAGGCCGCAAAGTCCGCATCCGATCAGAGAAAATACAGGAATGGGTGACAACGCAGCAATCAGATATGAAACGACAGCAAGGCATCCGCTTCCGATAAGGAACGACAGCAAGTCGATCTTTTCGCTCATTTTCGAGAAAAACACACGAGCACTGCCCATCATGATCGCAAACACGCAAGGACCCGCAAGATCCCCGACCGTTTTGGAAACGCCAAGTCCGCGTTCGGCAAAGGCTGACGCCCACTGACTCATCGAAAGTTCACTCGCTCCTGCCATTATCATAATGACAACGAACAGCCAGAATGTTTTCTTTGAAAACAGAGCGCGCATCGTCATACCCTCTCCCTCACCGGTAAGAGTTCGGATCGGAACTTTCGCAAAAAGAAAAACGTTGAACGCCGGGATGAGGGCCCACAGACATGCAAGAATCTGCCACTTATCCGCCCCGAACACCTGAAAGAACAGCGTAGTCAAAAGAATGACCGCCACCGTTCCCCAACAGTAAAACGAGTGAAGCAAGCTCATAACCGCCGCTTTGTTATCGGTCGGACATGCCTCTACGATGGGACTTGTCAATACTTCGATCAGACCGCCGCCAATCGCGTACAGTACCACCGAAATGAGAATCCCGATAAGAGGATTCGCAAACAGTTTCGGCAAAACGGCAAGGCTGACAAGTCCCGCCGTTCCAAAAACGTGCGCAGCAACGATGCACTGCCGATAGCCGATCTTATCCACAAATTTTGCCGCAAGAAAATCTACGGTCAGCTGCACAAGAAAGTTCACGGTAATGAGTGCCGTGATCTCTGAAAGCGGCAGCGAAAATTCTTCCATAAAAATAACGAAAAGCAGCGTTATGAAATTTACGATAATTGATTGCGTGATTCCGGCAAGATAACACGCATATATCGTACCTTGGTAATTATTCTTCATTGTCATATCTCCTCATACGATCCTTCCCATAAGATAATACTGTCCCGGAACCGTCCTGAAATATTCCTCGCGGGATCCAAGATAAAGCTGTCTATCCGACAAGTGCAAAACGGTACAGTCAAACGTCTGTACGGCATCCGCATCCACAAGCAGAATGGAAACGTTTTCTTCGCTGTGAATACGGTCGAGCTCTGCATAAAACTCTGCGGTGGCAATCGCGTCGAGCCCCAACACGGGTTCGTCAAGGATCAGTAACTTTTTCTTACCGCACAATGCCTTTGCGAGCAGAACCTTTTGTTTTTGTCCACCCGATAACTCCCCGAATCTTCGTTTGGAAAGTTCCGAGATCCCGAGCCGTTCCATCGCGTTCTCCGCCGCTATTTTTTCTGTTTTTCCGACGAAAAAGTGTTTCATCGTTCCAAGGCATCCCGCGAGAACGACATCGCGTACCGAAGCCGTTCCGAGAATGTCGTTTCTCTGCGGCAGACAGCCAATCTCGCCACGCACCATATTCCCGTAGGATAGTTCTCCGAAGATCGGCTTTTCCATCCCGAGAATCGTGTAAATAAGTGCACTTTTCCCTATTCCACTCTGACCTACCACGCAGAACAGATCCCCCGTGTACATGGTAAAATCAATGCCACTACAAGTTCTCCCGTCACCGTAACCTACCGTGAGATTACGGCACGTAAGTATCTCCTCACGCATTTTGTCCCGTCCCTATACCTTAGTACCTGTCGTTTTCACACGGGAGATTCTCTTTACCGCTCCGCGCTTTGCCACAGCAAGCTTATAGATTTCTTCCGTTGCAAAGCTGAGCTTTGTCACGGCATCTCTCTTTGACAAATACAACCAATAACTGTCGTCGTTCGTAGAAATATCCACGCAATCACCGCGACCGAGATAATCGTACTCGATGTGCATACTGTAGAGATCAAGCGGACCTTTAAAGATCTCCGTATCCTCTCCATACGCACGGCAGACGATCTTCGTTCCGTCCGGCGTCTGAATCAGCTTGCCCTCTCCGTGTTTGTAGAATTTCGTCCAGCCGGGCAGAGTTTCCACACGAACCGTATCTTCAAAGTGGTACGTGCCGTCCTCGATCTCTTTTCTCACGCATTCTCTCTCCCAGGCACTCCAATCGGGAATATGCGAGAATTCCGTTTCTCCCGAAATAGCTTCCATTCTGCCGTACTCATCCTGTCTCCAACGTTTTCCACAGGAATTACACCATAACTCGATACCTGCAGAATCTGTCTGGTTTTCAGTCATACAATGCGGACATTTGTACAGTAAGCGATGCAGTCCGTCGGCGCGGTTTTTGTCGTCAATAACCACACGATTCTCCGCCTGCCAACGATAATCGTCATACACAAACGCCGTCTTGATTCTTTCAAAAATCTCATCCGCTGAGAGATCTTTGATCTCCTCTTCCCTTACGATCGGGAACATATCCGCTTCCACGTACGTGCCTTTGTTCTTTTTATTCCACTGGGGACACGTTACGAAATTTCCGCGAATGGAAAGAACGACGCAAGGCTTATTCATCATTTTGACAAGTCCACCGAGTGAATCGGGCAAAAATGACGTACATCCGTCGATGGAATATCTCGTTTCCGGGAACAAAACAAACACTGTTTTAAGAGTTTCGAGACAGTATTTTATATTTCGGATCAGATTGATATCGGTCACGAATTTACGTTTTCCAAGAACGCCGAGTGAGCGCATAAGAGGTGCCGTGTAGGTATTGAATCCCTCTAGCGTCATAACGTTGTTGACAGGGTACGGATGTGTCGCGCGAAGCATCAAATTGAAGTCAACCATCGAGGAGTGCGTTACGAGAAGAATGTACGGTTTTCCCTCAATATCTTCCATATCCATCTTCCGTATCACCGCGCCGCGTTTTTTGAGATCGGGGAACGAGAGTATCCCTTTTGCCAGTCCCATCATAAATGTGGGTTTGATCGGCTTCTTTTTGAAATCAAAACGTTTTATCTTATCTTTGTTTTTCATAACGTTTTCATCCTTATCTATATAATAGAAATCGGAGAATCTGTCCAAAAACGCAGGTTCTCCGATCTTATGTTTGTTTCGTGATTATTTCATCATTTCAACAAAATGTTCGAATACATAGGAAGTATCCTGAGCACCGCCGCACGATTCCGGCATAAACTGAACGGAGAACGCGGGAATGTTTTTATATGATACACCCTCCACAGTTTTGTCGTTAACGTTTACAAACAGTTCTTCTGCCACGTCAGGATTTACTTCGCTGACCGCGTATCCGTGATTCTGCGCGGTAATGAAAAGCTTACCGGTCAAAAGACATTTTACGGGATAGCTTGCCCCACGATGACCATAGACAAGTTTTTCCACTTTCATTCCGTTTGCAAGAGCCATCACTTCGTGACCGAGGTCAACACCCATCATCGGAATTCCGCTTTCAAAGAGTACGCGAACCGTTTCCACAACATCTGCAATTTCAGAAGGTTCGCCGGGACCTCCGGAAATAACGATACCGTCGGGCTCGAGCGCGAGGATTGCCTTCGCGTCCGTATTATACGGAAGAACCGTAACATCACATCCGTGCTTTGTAAGGGAAGAAACAAGATTTCCCTTTACGCCAAGGTCAAGAAGAGCAACCTTCTTTGCTTCCGCACCGTTTTCGGAGACAACGCGATATACGCTGTCCGTCGAAACAGACGCCACCTTACCGCTCACACGGAATGCGGCAATTTTTTCGAGATCGGCATTTTCGGGATTTGAAGTAATCAGTCCGTTCATCGTGCCATTATCACGAAGTATTTTTGTCAGCGCACGGGTATCAATTCCTGTGATACCGGGTACGCCGTGTTTTTTCAGAAATTCATCCGTCGTCATACGGCAGCGGAAATTGGAAGGAGTATCACAATTTTCACGAACGATCCATGCATCGGGGATTATCCGATCTGCATCCATATCTTCCTCATTCACACCGTAGTTTCCAATCAGAGGGAAGGTCTGGCAAACAGCCTGGCCTGCGAAATTCTTGTCGGTCAGGGCTTCAACATATCCTGTCATAGAGGTCAGAAATACGATTTCGGAAATTACTTCCGCATCCGCACCAAACGCTTCACCTTCAAAGACTGCGCCGTTTTCCAATACTAAATATCTTTTCATAAATACCTTCAAATCTTTCTGTTAAAATTCCAAATAATGCGAAATTAAATCCTTCAGTCAAACAATGATTACATTACGAAATACTGATCGCGAGCCGCACCAACCGAAACGTACCTGATCAGGCGGTCAATTGCCTTTTCAATGTAGCGCGTTTTCGCGAAGTGCTTCGATCTGTTCGTCCGTGATCGGTATTCCAAGCTCCTGCTCCGCTTCGGCAAGAGCAACCCAACGCTTACGCCAAGTCGAAAACTGTGTGTCTCTGGAAAAAACACGCTTCATTTCCGCACTTGCGTGTCAGGTACACAAAGGATTCACCTAAACGTCCGTCATATGCCATCCTTTTGTATTTACACAATCATTGCATTTTATACTAACATTATAATTATATCACAAATATTCAAGACTTTCCACCAAAATTCGCATCAGTTTTTCACATAATGAAAAAATCTCCGAAATGACGAACGTACGATTAAAAGAGGCTCGTTTTTTGGCGAATTTTTCTGATTTATGGGTCAGTTCCCCAATTTTTCCCGTTCGTTTTTGTGTATGTCTTCGAAAAACCACAAAAAAATAGGGGGAAAGCTGCAGAACTCTCCCCCCAATTCACAGTTACAGTTTTTGTATCACCATTCCGCCTTCAACTATCCTATCGTCGGCGCTGAAATGACGTTCAGCCGCCAAAATAGTATTTTCCGAAATCTTCAAATTCCAGGATATCGGAAAGAATATAGTTTGAAATAAACATCCCTGCCGGAGTCAGTGAATACGTCCCGTTTTCCGCCGTCATGTAACCGTTTTTGATAAATCTGAAGCATTTTCTGCCGTATACCATATCAAACGAAAAGCCGAACCGTCTGGCAAATTCCCGTCCGTCAATACCGTCGCACAGTCGGAGTCGGAGCATAATATATTCGCCCATGCGCTCCCTTTCCGCCACGGTTTCGCAGTCCTTCGTGATCTGAATATTCGATTCCTTCACGGTAACGCCGTTTATATAATCTTCCAGTCCGTCAATCAGCGAAAAACGGTTGCCGCTGAAATAGGAATGCGCGGACACACCGAATCCCAAATATTCCTCACAGTTCCAATATTTGAGATTATGCCGACATTCTCTTCCGCGTCGCGCGAAATTGGATATTTCGTACTGTCCGTATCCATACTTTTTCAGAAGTTTGATCGCTTCCTCGTACATATCCGCTTCCGTATCTTCGTCGGGAAGCAGGTGGCGGATGTTATTATACTCCCGATAGAACTTCGTTCCCGGCTCAATTTTCAAGTCGTACAGGGAAATATGCTCCGGCGCGAACGACGTCACGTATCGGATGGTGTGCATCAACGATTCCATCGTCTGCTCGGGAATCCCGAACATCAGATCCACGTTGATGTTGTCAAATCCCGCTTCTCTCGCCATTCGGAATGAGCGAACAAAATCTTTTCTGGAATGTTTACGGGATAAGAGCTTGAGTTCGTTTTCGTGTGCACTCTGCAATCCAAAACTGATGCGGTTAACCCCGAGACTACGAAGCTTGCGAAGAGTGGGATAGGTCACCGTTGCTGGATTGGCTTCGATGGAAAACTCCGCCCCCCTCGAAATCCGAAAGTTTTTCTTGATCGCGCGAATGAGCCGCGTGAGTTCCTTTGTGGGAATGGAGGTCGGTGTACCACCGCCGATGAATACCGTATCCACCTGGTAGGCACCGGCAGCCTTGCGGTAACTTTCCATATGCACAATAAGCGCATCCACGTATTTCTTTACGATCGCCGGAGATGATGCTGGCGCGGAATTAAAATCACAGTACGCACATTTGGAAACACAGAACGGAATGTGAAAATAAAGTCCGAGTTTTTTTCTTTCGTTTAATTTCAGCCGCACCGTAGTCGCATCCTTTCTCTAATTTTTTATCCGTTTTATTCAAATCAATCGTTGTCATCCAATTTGAGAACCGCCATAAACGCTTCCGGAGAAACCTGCACCGAGCCGAGCTGGCGCATTTTCTTCTTACCTTCTTTCTGCTTTTCAAGAAGTTTTTTCTTACGTGTAATGTCACCGCCGTAACATTTCGCAAGAACGTCCTTACGCAGTGCCTTTACCGTTTCTCTTGCAATGATCTTTGACCCAATTGCCGCCTGAATCGGTACTTCAAAGAGCTGACGCGGGATATTGTCCTTCAGTTTTTCGGCAATCTTTCTTGCTCGTCCATACGCTTTTTCTTCGTGAACAATAAACGTGAGCGCGTCAACCATTTCTCCATTTAACAAGAAATCGAGTTTTACAAGCGCCGACGGTTCGTATCCTTCGAGCTCATAGTCAAGGGAGGCGTATCCACGGCTTCTCGACTTCAGTGCGTCAAAGAAATCGTATATAATCTCATTAAGGGGCAGTTTGTAGTGAAGCTCCACGCGTTCCGTTTCGATATATTTCATATCAATAAACACGCCGCGGCGGTCCTGACAAAGTTCCATAATACCGCCCGTATATTCGGTGGGCGTGATGATCGCCGCATTTACGATCGGTTCTGCAGCCACTTCAATTTCATCGGGGGACGGATAGTTCGTCGGGTTATCAATGCGAATCACTTCCCCGTTTCGCTTTGTGATCTCGTAGATTACGCTCGGCGCGGTCGTGATCAGATCCAGATTGAATTCTCGCTCCAATCTCTCCTCGATGATCTCCATATGCAAAAGTCCGAGGAATCCACAGCGGAATCCGAATCCGAGAGCAATACTCGTTTCCGGTTCGAACGTAAACGCCGCATCGTTGAGTTGCAACTTTTCAAGCGCATCTTTGGTTTCGTTATATTTTGCACCATCCGCCGGATAAATACCCGCGTATACCATTGACTGAACTTTTTTAAATCCGGGAAGCGGCTCAGACGCCGGTGTCTCTGCGTGAGTGACCGTATCACCAACACGTGTATCCGATACATTTTTGATGGAAGCGGTGAAATAACCAACCTCACCTGCGGACAATTCGCCCGTCGGACGCAGACCAAACGGGTCCATAACCCCTACCTCAACCACGTCGAACGTCGCACCTGTATGCATCAGTTTGATCGTATCGCCCACCTTCAACGTACCTTCCATAACGCGGATATAGACGACAACACCGAGATAACTGTTGTATACGGAGTCAAAAATCAAGCACTGAAGCGGAGCCTCGGCATCTCCCTCGGGAGCGGGAATATCACGAATGATCGCCTCCAGAACGTCGGAGATATTCAGTCCCGTTTTTGCCGAAACCGTCGGCGCGTTATCCGCGGGAATACCGATCACATCTTCGATTTCCTGCTTGCATTTTTCGGGCATCGCAGAGGGAAGGTCCATTTTGTTGATGACGGGAACGATCTCGAGATTGGCATCCGATGCCAGATAAGCGTTGGCAAGAGTCTGCGCCTCGATTCCCTGCGTTGCATCCACGACGAGCAGTGCCCCCTCACACGCATTCAGCGAACGGGACACTTCGTAGTTAAAGTCCACGTGACCGGGAGTGTCGATCATATTGAGCGCATACTGTTCTCCGTCGGGTGACGTATAATCAATTCTTACGGCGCGCGCTTTGATCGAAATCCCACGCTCCCGTTCCAGATCCATATTATCAAGAAGCTGTTCTTCCATTTCTCTTGCACTGACTGTATTGGAAAACTCGAGAATACGGTCGGCAAGAGTCGATTTTCCGTGGTCAATATGTGCAATAATGGAAAAGTTTCGAATATGCTTTTGTTTTTCGGTAAGAGACATAAATACCCCTCTGTATATGATAATTTCAATAAGTTTTTCGACATAATTACGCTTAGTATACATTATACCAAAAAACAATCTCAAAATCAAGTACCGTCAAAAAAACATATCGCCTACAAAAGATTATCTTATTTATAAAAACACAGTATATTGACATTTTATTCACCGTAATGTATAATATAAAATGTAAAATATTTTTTATGGAAATGGATTTGACTGATGACACAACAAACAAATAAAGCCATACAGTCCATCCCACGAATGATCGCACAGCCCACCCTTGCCGCTCACTATCTGCTCGAGGGCAGAACGATGGTTTGCCTCGTACGCCACGGTCAGACCGATTGGAATCGTATCAAGCGGCTTCAAGGGCGGGAAAACGTTCCCCTGAATGACGAGGGCCGCGCACAAGTGATGGAGTTAGCACGTTCTTTTTCGGAAATACGAAACTACGGGATCAACCTCCGAACAATCTGCTCCTCCCCCCTGTCCCGCGCGGTAGACACCGCTTCCTATATCGCCTCCTCTCTCGACATCCCAAGTGTAGAAGTAGTGGAACAACTCATTGAAAGGGATTACGGACTGATTACGGGTCTTACTCTCAAAGAGAGAAACGAACAGTTTAAGAACGGAAAATCCCATTTAAAAACGGTAGAAACGGTACCGAAAACCGCACAGAGAACCATTCGCGCTATCGACGATATGCTCGAGATTTCCGGCGGACACACCGTACTCGGCGTTACGCACGGCGGAATTCTGAACGCTCTGTTTTCCCGTCTGACATCGGGAGAAATCGGTACAGGAAAAACTCTGACGGGGAACTGTACGTTTTCCGTGATTGCCGCAGGGATTGGTGAACCCATCCCCCTTGCTTATAATCTGTCGCCTGAAAAAACAGTGGATTATATCAAAAAAATCCACGATTGCGGCGTTGAACTGTAACACCCCAAAGGAGCCTCTTACCAATGAAAAGAAAATACGCAGTTGGCGGAATGTCGTGTGCGGCGTGTCAAGCGTCCGTGGAACGCGCCGTCTCCCGTCTTTGCGGCGTATCGGAAGTATCGGTCAGCTTAATGACCGCCTCTATGACCGTTGAATTCGACGAAAACACCACTTCGGAAGCGGACATTTTCCGTGCAGTGGAAAACGCCGGATATTCCGTCATGCCGTGGACGAAAAAAGAAGCAGATCCCGAGGCTGACAAAAAGAATTATCGCACACTCATTAAACGGCTGATTCTTTCAGCCGTTTTCGCCATTATAATGATGTACGTATCGATGGGACATATGCTCTCCCTCCCACTCCCCGCGGTCATCGATCCGATGGAGGATGGACTCTGTACAATTCGATTCGCCATGGTTCAGCTCACTCTGACCATTCCCGTGATTCTATTGAATTTCAGTTACTTTACGGACGGTTTTCGCGCGGCGATCCACAAAAATCCCAATATGAATACGCTCATTTCTCTCGGCGCATCCGCTTCGTTTTTATACGGGATCTATATTCTCGCACGGATGATTGCCGATTATCGGAATGCACTCCCACTCCACACCTATGCACACGATCTGTATTTTGAATCCGTAACGATGATCCTTACACTCATCACGCTCGGACGAGTGCTCGAATCGCGCGCCAAGCATCACACGTCGGATGCTGTTCGTGCGTTAATGGAACTTGCGCCGAAAACCGCCGAAGTGATTCGGGACGGCACCTCGGTAGTAATTCCGTCCGACGAGCTCATTGTGGGAGACACCGTCGTAATTCGCGCGGGAGCATCCATTCCCTGCGACGGGATCCTTCGGCACGGAGGCGGAACAGCCGACGAAAGCGTGATTACGGGGGAAAGTATCCCCATCACAAAAGATATTGGTGACACTCTGATATCGGGAACGATCTTTCTCACGGGTTACGCAGAAATGGAGGCTGTACACGTGGGGGACGACACCACAGTAGCGCGGATCACGCAGCTTGTCGAAAACGCAGCATCAAGCAAAGCCCCCATTCAGAAACTCACCGATAAAATCAGTCGGTTTTTCGTACCGATCGTATGTCTCATTTCCCTCGTCACCTTTGTTCTGTGGTTTGCCGTCAGCGGCTCCCTGCATCAAGCCGTTGGATTTGGCATTTCCGTTCTCGTGATCAGTTGCCCCTGCTCTCTCGGACTCGCTACGCCAACCGCCATTATGGTGGGTATCGGTCGTGGTGCCTCTCTCGGACTTCTCATCAAATCCGCCGACGTCATTGACGTACTGCATCGCGCTGACGTTGTGGTTTTCGATAAAACGGGAACGGTCACCGAGGGAAAAATGAAGGTTTCCGATCTTCTCGTTACAGACGAAAAAATGGCAAAAGAGGAGCTACTCTCCGTCGCTTCTTCTCTTGAAGCAATGAGTGAGCATCCGATCGGAACGGCAATCTCGGAATACGCCGCCCTCCACGGTGCTGTGATACGTCCCGTCGAGAATTTCACGCAAACCTTCGGCGGCGGAATCAGCGGTGAACTTTTTGGGAATCGATATTTCGCCGGCAATGCGGACTATCTCACCTCTGTCGGAATACGTATCGATGACGCCGTACTCGAAGAGATGAACAAGCTCTCCGCAAGTGGAAAAACCACCGTGCTTCTTGCCAAGGATGGGCATCCGATCGGAATGATCGCGCTCGCGGACACCATAAAAGATACCACGCCGGAAGCCGTACGGCATCTGAAGCATCTGGGTATGGATATCGTAATGCTGACGGGAGATTCCGAAAAAACAGCACACGCGATCGCACGTGAAGCCGGTATCGAGCACGTCCTCTCCGGAGTAAAACCCGATGAGAAAGCATCGTACATCGAAAAAATTATGACGGGCGAATACTATGGTGACAACAAACGCCGCTTTGTCGTTATGGTTGGGGATGGGATCAACGATGCCCCTGCTCTTGTGATGGCTGACTGCGGAATCGCTGTAGCGCACGGTACCGATATTGCCATCGAATCCGCGTCCGTCGTACTGGTTCGCAGTAATCCATCCGATGTCGCCGGTGCCATCTCACTTTCCCGCGTGATCATGCGAAATATTACCCAAAATTTATGTTGGGCGTTCGGCTATAACGTTCTTTGTATTCCGATTGCCGCGGGCGTACTGTTTCCCGCCTTTGGGATCGCGCTGACACCGATGATTGCCTCCGCCGCTATGTCGTTTTCCAGCATTTGTGTCGTCGGAAACGCACTGCGGCTTCGACGCTTCCGTTCAGAATAAACGATAAACAAAAAGGAGAAAACTATGTTATTCGGAAAAAAAACCACCGCCCTCATCAAAATTGAAGGAATGCACTGCGAAAAATGCGTGGCAAAAGTAGAATCTGCGCTGAAAGCACTGGGAGTAAAAGCAAAAATTGATCTGAAACTCCGTCGCGCCCAAATAAATTATCCCACAAAACTCGATTTTGATACGATCAAATCAGCCATCGAAGCGCTCGGATTCCACGTTGAGCAATTATAATCATAACGCAAAAACTGCCGCAAAGAAAGTGTTTCACCTCCACGTGCGGCAGTTTTTTTGTTTTTCTGATCATCCGTTAACGTTTTTTACCATCCTCAAGGGCGGTAAGCCAACAGAGACCTTTTCCAAGGCATAATACTTAAAAAATTTTTATTTTACTTTCACAGTATTTATTAAACTGTGCGGCAACGTATTCTTCCGCTTCGGTCGTTCCGTGAAGCAGCTTGTATCCAGCAATCGGCGTTGTGTGGAGTGTAATACTTGCCATACTGTAATCCTCTTATGGCAATACAGCTATGATTATTCAAAATCCGTGATCGGAGTAAAATACTTCAGAACGCGATTCACATTCGATTGTTTTTTCGTATTCCAAAGGCAAACATTCTCCCTCACGTCAATCTGACTGTAATCAATGCCGCCCTCTTTCCAAGCAATTTTTTCCGCAATCAACGCATCAAGGAGCTTTTGGTTCCCTGCCACGCTCGGTCGAATACAAAGGGACAAAAGATTCCACTGAAGTCTGACGCGGCGTACGTTTTCGATTTTATCTCCTGAGAGCTCCTCGGCTTTATCCCAAAGTTCCTCGATGAAATCGTGCATATCATTCAAAAAATCAACATTGCAGAGGCAAACAGGCATCGTGCCGATATGCAAATGATGACGTTTAACTTCGGCATGCATAATGTCCATATATGCGCGGACATACCGCCAGCCTGCTCCGTAATATGCCGCGAGAAATTCATCCATATGCTTTTTGTATTCGACTTCCGAAAGATACGGATTCTCGATAGCACGAGCAATCAGATACGCACGAAGCTCACCGAAATCGCTGTTTTCATCAGAGCTGTTTCCTTGCTCAAAGATTTTTGTAACACCGTTAGCAGCAAAAAATGCCATATTTTCTCGAATCGTCTCAAAGTTCGGGTATGGCGTAACGTAATAACCAAAATTGGTCACATAATCCCATACCGAGATATTGTTCGTAAGCTGCTTCCACCCCATAAAGTCTTCGTAGACACTTCTGTTATCTTCACATTCATCTTCATAAATCGGGTGAACAAAGCACGCCTCAATCGTACAAAACTGGATCAATACGTTGTCTCTTGGCTTTGTCTTTGGCGGCTTTCTGCTGAACTGATATGCAAAGGTCTCTATCATCACATTGGGGAATTCATCCTTGATAGCATCGGCAACTTCATTTATCATACGAATCAACGGACCGCCAAGACTTCCTTCCTCAATAACGACAGCACTGCAACGATCGCATTTGCAGGTATTGTGATTATCGTTCTGCGAGATGTGGATCGCATCGACATTAGGATCGCTTCTGAGTTCGTTTTTCGTATATTCAATGATCTTCTCAATGTTTCTGCGGTCAGTAAGGCACGGCTGCGGATCGCTCATCAGTCCGTTAAAAACATATGATAACGTATGCTGTTCTTTGCCCTTGCACAGCTTATAGGGTGAACCGTGCCACGCAGGATACGTCACACCGCTCACATTATTCAATTTGTTTTTGATACACCAATCCGCATTTCTGTTTTTAGTTCCGGTAAGCATATTTCTGACCTTGAAAGGCGGCACATACGAATATTCCCCCTCGGGGATATTCCCACCGCATCCGAGATCCTCGAGATCGGGAGCGAAATACTTAACTCCGAGATATTTCTGGAAAACATCGTACACCGCATACATCATTCCACGACTTCCGCCGCCGATGATTCTCATCTGATCATCACTCACCTCTATTTTAAAGCCATCAAGGTTCGAGACCTTCGTTGCATCGATAAAAAACCAGATATCCTTCGGGCCGGGACCGCACGGGCGCTTACCGGAGATCTTTTCGCAATATTTCGCGAATTCTTCGGCAGCAAGTTTTTCGACTTCCGCTTCACCCGGAATTATTCTGTACTCTTCGACCGGAGTACCGTTTATTGTGATTGGATAATTCACACTTAACGTCCTTCCTATATTTTAAAATTAACAACAGTTATTCAAAATCCGTGACCGGGGTAAAATGAGCGAGGAGTCTATTGATCTTTGACTGTTTTCCAAGTCCCCACAAGCACACGTTTTTGTGAACGTCCATTCTCTCGTAATGGCTTCCCCCCTCGGACCAACGTACGTTACGGTTAATGAGTTCGTTCAAATATTTCTGATTTTTCTCTACGCTCGGACGAACGGCAAGCGAGAG
>JAZRNC010000316.1:0-4359 GCA_045647965.1 Eubacteriales bacterium
TATCTTCGGGGGAATTGTGGGGGAGTTTTGCAGTTTTTGCGGTAGATCACGAGACATCTTTTGTCGCCGCCCGGGATTTCGTAGTCGATTTTTCGGATATTTTCCATACCGAGGAGAAGAGCGGCGCGGTCGGCTTGTTCAAGTTCTCCGTCAACGTGCGACTTGAGGGCGGCAAAAATGCCGTCTTTCGCGACGAAAGGTGCACAGAGTTCGATCAGAATCGGGAGAGCGGCAACGGCGCGCGCGGTGACGAGGTCGTATTTTTCACGCATTTTCCCGTGGGATAGCTCTTCCGCACGTCCTGCGACAGCGGATAACGACACGATCTCGGCGGCTTTGGCGGTTTCGGTAATATGGGAAATTTTTTTCGCCGTGGCATCAAGACCGAGGAAACGATTTCCCGGAAGATCTGCGAGGGCGGCTGCCATCGGAAAAAGGGGAAAACCGGCGCCGCAGCCGACGTCGAGGAGTGATTTTGGCGAAAAACCTTCGTCAAGGAGGAATCCGAGCGGGAGGAGGGAGTCGATGATGTGTTTGCGAACGATCTCATCCGGCTCGAGAATGGCGGTGAGATTGAATTTTTTGGCGTTGTCGATGAGCTTGTCACAGATGACGTGGAGTCGATGGATAACGGCATCCGCGGCGAATACTTCAGACCGTGCGGCGAGGGTAGCGCATTCGGGAGCGTTCAAATAGAAAAGATATCGCTCGCGGAAGGATGAAATGGAAAAATCGGACATAAAAGCTCCTTTGGATTGCGTTTAACGCGGTTTAACGCGTCAATCGGAAATTTTCGATAAGTAGTCAATCAGAACGTCGGGAGCGTTGGCGGTAATGAGGTCAGCACCCTTTGCGATACAAAGCGCGATATCCTCGGGGGTATCGGCGCAGTAGAAATGCATCGGCATCTTTTTCGCCTCATAGATAGCGAAGATTTCGGACTTGACGTAGCGAAGTGCCAGACCGATCTCCTCGTACGCATCGTACCCGTCGAATTCCGCCATCTGGAAGTCGGGGTAGCCCATCGTCCGCGCATTGTATTTTTCCTTCAGATAGCGGATGATGCGGCCGTTGAAGGCGTAGAACCAGCAGTTTTCAAACACGCCGTATTCCTTCAGCATAGCCACGGTGATATCGACGTTTTCTTCGGTGTATTCTTTGATCTCCACGCCGAGACCGAGGCTGGGGCGCTTTTTCATCACGAGATCGAGCAGTTCTTTCAGCGTGGGAACTTCAACCTGCCCCTTGAACTCATCTCCGAACTTCGCGGGGTAATACGGGTCGAGCTGTTTCACCTCTGCGAGAGTCATATCGCGCAGGTGGGGCGCACCGCTTGTTCCGCAGGTACGGTCGGGGCATCCGTCGTGCATCAGAACGGGGGTTTTGTCGGATGTCAGCCACACATCGAATTCGATTGCATCGACGCCGAGATCGATGGCTTTTTCAAAGGAAAGAAGGGTGTTTTCGGGATATTTGGCACACCAGCCGCGGTGCCCTTCGGTAATGATTTTTTTCATGACATTATTCCTTTATGTAATTTGTAATCAGAATGCGGTGTGTACCGATTCGTCACCGAGGTCCCAGAGAAGACGGGAGAGGATGTACTTGTCGCGAATATCCTTGGTTGCGGCAAAGATCACGGGGAGGAGCGCTTCATCCACGTCAATATCGGCAAGGGAGGCAGGTGCGGAGATCGTGTTCAGGAGATCTTCGATCTCCTTTGCCGTGGGGATCTCTTCGTCCACGATTGCGAGGATCTCATCCCAGTGGTTGAGGATCAAGTTTAGGCGTTCCTTGTGGCGTGCGACGTCGTATTTTTTCTCTGTATGTTCGAGGGCGATCATGCTTTCCGCGCCTTTGCCGAGGAGACTGCGGAGAGTAGCATTCCACGCTGCCAAGTCAAATTTTTCTGCGGCAAGGAGAGCTTTTTCGCGGTTTGGCGTATAGTTTTTCAGCTTTTCGTACTCGCGCGCGGCGATGAGCGTACCGATGGCACAGCTGATTCCGTGGAGGGGTTCTGGAGTTTTGAATTCCACGGCGCGCATATCGATAAGATGGCTGATGTAATGCTCGACTCCGGAGGCGGGACGGGAGAGACCGGCGTAATTCATCGCGACTCCGCCGATCACGAGTCCTTCGAATACGGCAAGCACCGCTTCTTCTTCGCGGCGAAGGAGAGCTTCGGCATTGTCCACGCATTTTTTCAGCGCACTGCGCATGAGATCGGCGACCTCTTCGCAGTAATATTCGCCCGTGATGAGGTGGGAGATACGCCATTCCGCGATGGAGATGTACTTAGCGAGCATATCACCAAGTCCGGATTTCATCATAATGAGCGGAGCGTTGCAGAGGATATCGGCATCTCCGATGATGACGTCGGCGCATTTGGAGTTCAGCGAGATTTTGAGACCGTCGCGGATGACGGAAGATGTTGCGGAGGCATAGCCATCCATGGACGGAGCGGTACCGACGATGATGTAAGGTTTTTTCGTGAACGCCGCTACGATTTTCGAGATATCGTTTATTACCCCTGAGCCGACACCGACGATCACGTCGCAGTCCGCGGTGTAGTGCATCACGGCAGAGCCGACGCTTGTTTCGGAGGGGACGGGATGATCTTGATCGAGAACGTGGGAAACGAACGGAAAGTTCGCATCTTTAAGAATGGCACAGACCTTTTCTGCTGCCGCCGCGTAGGTGTTGTTGTCAGAGATCACGTACGCTTTTGTGCCGCCGAGTGCGGTGATGTGTTCGGGGAGGGATGCGATCACACCCCGTCCGACGATTACTTTCGAAGAAAATGTATGTTCTTTGCCACAGTTACATGGCGCACCGTTCATACGGTGCAGTTTTTCCATGCTCATATTGAGTCTCCTAAAACAGTTATAGAATTTTTTCTACCATATTTTATATTATACTACATTTTTCCATAACCGTCAAGTTAACTTGTTAACAAATAGGAGTTTTTTACAGCGAATCTTCAAATCCGACGATGATACCGCCGCGCTCCGCGTAGAAGCTGCAAAGTGCCGTTGTCGGCTCGGAGAAGATGTGGCAGTTCGGGTAGGATTTTCTGATGATAGCGGAGAGGGTATTGACGGCTCCCTCGTTGAAGCAGTGGGCGATACGCACGTTGCCGCCTTTGAATCCGCGCACGAGCATTTCTTTGTAGACCGTCTCCATGGCTTTTTGTTCGCCGCGGCATTTGTGGAGAGGTGCGATCGTACCTTCTCCGGAGGCAACGGCAACGAGACGGATGCCGAGGATTCCCGCGATTTTGGCGACGGCGGGGCTCACTCTGCCGTTTCGGGCGAGGTTCGTGAGGGATTCGAGCGAGAACAAGAGGTGCGTATGAACTTGATATTTACGCACTTCTTTGATGATGTCGTCGAAATCCATGCCATCACGAATGAGTGTGATGAGCTTTTCAATGATGAGGCGCATTTCGGGACCGGTCGAGAGGCTGTCGATTACGTGGATTCGTACACCCTCGTGCTCTTCCATATAATCGAGGGCAGCGCGAACGGCGGTGGAATAGGTAGCGGAAAGATTCGAGGTCATCGTTACGACGAAAATGCGATCGGCGCCGTCGAATTTATCCGACCAGTCAGCGATACTTGGGCAGGACGTACCGGATTTTCCCTTAGTTGCGAGGATCTCCTCGATCATTTTTTTGATATCGAGTCCCGGGTCGTCGGAATATTCCGCGATAGCCGTTACCACCTTCAGCGGGGCGTGAGCGAAGGCGATATCTCCGCTCCCTCCTTCTACCGTTGGTAAGCTGAACAGATTCGCGGACGAATCGGCAACGATTTTATATGTCATAGCTGTTTTCTCCATATTTTATAAATTTTTGCATATGTTAACCTGTTAACATATATCGTTACTATTGTACCCGATTTTTTGCCATTCGTCAAGAGGAAAAATAAAAAAATCCGAATTCTTATGCGGCATTTGTTGACAGTCGGGGGTAATATTTGGTATAATTTAAGTTGGGTTATGATATAATCCGCAAGGATCGTGGCAGATAATCATACGATGGATAAAATTTTCACAGAAAAACGTGATGGGATTATAAAAATATAAATCAATAAGGAGAATAACATGTCGGATATACTTATGAATTTTTGTCGTCCGGAAGAGGTCGGTGTGTCACCACGGTGGGTGTCGGATTACGTTCGGACGTTAAACAATGGCCGTAAGATGTGTCACAGCTTCATTATGATGCGTCACGGCAAGATCTTTGCCGAGGGGTATTGGAAGCCGTTCGCTCAGGATAAAATGCACCGTATGTACTCGATCAGCAAATCGTTCGTGTCCTGTGCGATCGGAATGCTCGTTGACGAGGGAAAGATCCGC
>JAZRNC010000317.1:0-14879 GCA_045647965.1 Eubacteriales bacterium
CTATGTCGGCAGAACCGTTCTGATGGTAGCGGTTATGGCACTATCGATCGTTTTGTCGTTCATTCATTGGCTGCCCGTGCTTCTTTCGGTGTTTTATCCTCGTATCGTGATCACCGTTCGCGGCGTGCTTGGACGGAGACGTTCGAAGGGACAGCCGGAAACGATCACGTCCTCTTCCGATAAAACCGAGGAGACGGACTCGGCGGACGACTCGGCGGGTACCGACGAATTTGAACAGTTCGTCCGTGGATTTGCCAAGCAGAAATACGATACGAACGACACGAACCATACCAGTAATTCGGCGGAGAAATAACATATGGATAATATCAATATCACCGGTGCGAAAATATTATTTGAGATTCCGATTCTTGGTGGGATCAAGATTACGGAAACACAGGTAAACTCGTGGATCGTCATTCTTGCTATTACGATTCTTTGCCTGTATCTCACCCACGATCTGAAGGTTCGCCCGACGTCGAAGCGGCAGGTTATTGCCGAATGGATCGTGGAAAAAGTTTCGGGACTCGTGCGAGACAATATGGGCGTGAAATTTGCCGGATTTGCGCCGTTTGTTGCAGCGATTCTCAGTTTGTCGGCGCTGTCCTCTCTCCTTTCCCTCCTTGGTATGTATCCTCCGACGGCGGATCTCAACACCGTGGCGGGATGGGCGATCTTCGTGTTTGCGCTGATTACCTTCTACAAGATCAAAACCGGCGGGATCGGCGGGTACCTCAAAGGCTTTACGGAGCCGTTTGCGCTGTTTACACCGTTCAATATACTCAGTGAACTGGGTACGCCGGTGTCGATGGCGTTCCGTCATTTCGGAAACGTCGTTTCGGGTACGGTAATTTCCGCTCTCGTGTATGGTGGACTGGCGGCGGTATCGAATCTATTGTTCGGATGGCTGCCCGGTATTCTCGGAAAGATTCCGTTTTTGCAGGTGGGAATCCCTGCCGTGCTCTCGATTTACTTCGATTTGTTCAGTTCGTGTATGCAGGCGTCCATCTTTGCGATGCTTACGATGCTGTATATCTCGGGCGCGGCAAGCGAAGAGTAAATTTTGCGTGAGCATCATAAATGATAAGCAAAAAAATAAAAATAAAAACGAAAGAAAAGGTGACACATTATGGAAATGGCAAAAGCAATTATTTTGGCAGGATGCGCGATCGGCGCGGGTCTTTCTCTTATCGCGGGTATCGGCCCCGGTATTGGTGAAGGTTATGCAGTAGGTAAGGCGTGTGAAGCAATTGGCCGTCAGCCCGAATGCAAGGGTGCGGTTACATCCACAATGATTATGGGATGTGCGATTGCAGAAACGACCGGTATTTACGGTTTCGTTATGGGTCTTCTTCTTATGCTCCTCGCACCGAATCTCTTTATCGGTCAACTGTAATTTGGACGTGGTCCGAAAAAGTAAAAAACACCGTGATACGGTGACGAGTGGAGATAACTTGGAATGAATGAATATCTTGAACTGATCTCTCTGGATATCTGGCATATTGCGGCGGCAATTTTGAACCTCTTGATTTTGACTTTGGTGTTCAAAAAGTTCCTTTTCAAACCTGTGATGAACATTCTTGAAAAGAGACAGGGGGAAGTGGACAATATCTACCGCAAAGCAGAGGAGACGGAGAGCCTTGCTGAGCGCGACCGTCAGTTATATGAAGAAAAGTTGGCGGGTGCAAAATCGGAAGCGGACGGTATTATCAAAGCGGCAACCGCTCGCGCCGATAGACTCAGTGATGAGATTATAGAAAACGCGAAAATCAAAGCGGATGAAACGATGAAAAAGGCGGAAAACGAGATCGAGCGCGAGCGTAAAAAGGCAAGAAACGAACTCAAGAATGAGATCTCCGGCATATCCGTCCAAATCGCCGAAAGCATCGTGAAGCGTGAGATCCGCGAAGACGACCACCGCGAGCTGATCGATTCGTTTATCGAAGAATTGTAATCGAAAACCGATCTGAGGAAATGCTATGAGTGAAAGAATCAAAGAAGAGTACGGCTGCGGTTTGTTTGCGCTGGCAAGTGAAGAGGGACTCGACGGGGAAATTCTCCGCGAGATCCGCATCCTTGGGGAACTTTTGACGTGGGAGTATCTTCATCTGCTTGAGAACCCCGACATTCCGAAACACGAGCGTGTGGATCTCGTTGCAAAGCTTCTTGACGGGCGTGTGCATCCGTATCTTGCGAATTTTGTGAAGATTATGACGGAACGGGGCGTCTCCACCGAGATCTCCGAAAGTTTTGAGGTTTACGAGAGACTTTACCGTGAAAAATATCACATCCGCAAGGTTCGTGCGGTGAGTGCGGTGGAACTGAGTGCGGAACAAAAAGAAAAACTGCAGACAAAACTGGAAACTAATATGAAATGCGCCGTAGAGATCGAGTATGAGATCGAGAGATCACTGCTCGGTGGTATGCGGCTGTACTTCGACGACCGTCAGATCGACGACAGTATCGAATCCAAACTGAAGGAGATCGGTACGGGACTCTCGGGAACTGTGGTGTGAGAGTCAAAAAAATCTATAAATCGGAGATGACATAATGGGACTTCGTCCGGACATTCGTCCTGAAGAAATAAGCAGCATTATCAAAAATCAGATAAAGAATTACGAAAATAAGATCGAAGAAGCAGAAACCGGTACGGTAATCACGGTTGGTGACGGTATCGTACGTGCGTTCGGTCTTGAACAGTGTATGGCAAACGAGCTTGTCGTGTTCGAAAACGGCGAGCGCGGTATGGCGATGAACCTTGAAGAACGTACCGTTTCCATCGTTATGCTCGACGATACTTCCGAAATCCGCGAAGGATCTCGCGTAAAGCGTACGGGAAGCGTCGTGTCCGTTCCGGTTGGAGATGGCATGATCGGAAGAATCGTCAATGCGCTTGGCGTTCCGATTGACGGCAAAGGCCCCATCGATACGGTGGAAATGCGTCCGATCGAGAGGGAAGCCCCCGGTATTATCAAAAGAAAAAGTGTCAGCGTGCCGCTTCAGACCGGTATCAAGGCGATCGACTCGATGATCCCGATCGGAAGAGGACAGCGTGAGCTGATCGTCGGAGACCGTCAGACGGGTAAGACGACCATTGCGATCGACACGATCCTCAACCAGCGTGATACGGGTGTTATCTGCATTTACGTAGCCATCGGTCAGAAGAACTCGACCGTGGCAGGTATTGCGGAAACGATCCGCCGCGCCGGTGCGGACAGATATACCGTTATCGTAACAGCTTCGGCATCGGAAGGCGCACCGCTGCAGTATATCGCGCCCTATTCCGGCTGCTCGATCGCAGAATATTTTATGGATCAGGGACGGGACGTGCTGATCGTTTATGACGACCTTTCTAAGCACGCGGTGGCGTATCGCGCACTCTCCCTTCTGATTCGCCGTCCTCCGGGACGAGAAGCGTATCCCGGCGACGTATTCTATTTGCATTCACGTCTCCTCGAACGTGCGGCGAGAGTTGCTCCCGAATACGGCGGCGGCTCGATCACGGCTCTGCCGATTATTGAAACGCAGGCAGGTGACGTATCTGCGTACATTCCGACGAACGTAATTTCCATTACGGACGGTCAGATCTTCCTCGAAACCGAACTGTTCCACGCCGGTATTATGCCCCCCGTGAACCCGGGTATTTCCGTATCACGAGTCGGCGGTGCGGCGCAGATCAAAGCGATGAAAAAGGTCGCGGGACAACTGAAGATCATTTACTCGCAGTATCGAGAACTCGCGGCGTTTGCGCAGTTCGGCTCCGACCTTGACGCCGATACCAAGGCACGTCTTGCACAGGGTGAGCGTATCGTTGAAATTCTGAAACAGAACAAGAACTCTCCCGTGGCAGTGGAATATCAGGTGGCGATCATTTACGCTGCCATCCACGGCTATCTGAAAAATATTGCCGTTTCCGCGGTAAAACTCTACGAAGAAGAACTTCGCATTTACCTCTCGAATCATTACGATGAACTGATGAAGCGTATTGCCGATAGCGGACAGCTTCTTGATGCGGATACCGCGCTTCTTGATGCGGCGCTCTCGGAATTTACCGAGCAGTTCATTGCACAGAACCCCGCAGACTCTCTTCGTTAAGGAGGGATGAGCCAAGGTGGGAACAAACAGTAAAGCAATACGGGAGCGGATGAAGAGCGTTGACTCTACGAGGCACATTACAAAAGCGATGGAGCTCGTGGCGTCATCAAAGATCAAAAAAGCCTGCACCCGTATGGAGCAATCGAAATTTTACAGGGATACGCTGCTTGACGCGTTTGCGGCGCTTGCTACAGAAAAGGGACAGTATTCCGAGCAGCGCGACAAAGAACTCCCGGTAGTGTATATCGTCGTAGCGGGGGATCGCGGACTTGCCGGCGGTTATAACAGCAATGTGTTTCGCTCGGCAATGACGATGATTCGGGAAAACGATATCGTTCTGCCGATCGGAAAACGTGCGGTGGAGCATTATAAGACGCGCGCACACTGCCTCAGCGACGTGTTTACCTCAGCCGAATCCTTTAAGGCGACGGAGTGTGCGATGGCGGCGGGAATGATTCGGGATCTCTGGGATAAAGGGGAGATCTCGGCTGTGTTTCTGATCTACACGAAATTTGAGTCCATGCTGTCGCAGTCTCCCGACGGTATGTATCTGCTTCCTCTTGGGGCAGATAGACGGGAGATTCGAAAAAACGGACCGGTGGCACTCGTCGAGTATGAACCGAGCCCCGAGGAGGTTCTGCGCGCGGTGATTCCCGAGTATCTTGCGGGGGTAATGTACTCCGCGGTGTGTGAATCCTTTGCGGCGGAACTTGCTGCCCGCAGAAGCGCGATGGATACGGCGACGAAGAATGCGGACGAAATGCTCGGAGAGCTCAGCCTCAGCTATAACCGCGCTCGTCAAGGGGCAATCACGCAGGAAATCACGGAAATCGTTGCCGGCGCCAATGCCGGAATCTGATCCGTTTACAGAAACCAAATACAATTTGGAGAATGAACTATGTCAAACAATACGAAGCATATCGGTAAAGTCACTCAGGTAATCGGACCGGTCGTCGATATCCGATTTGAAGAGGGGGAATTGCCGGATATCCTCAATGCAATAGAAATCGAATTTGCCGGAAAGAAACTCACGGTCGAGGTGTCCCAGCACGTCGGTGATAACGTTGTACGTTGTATCGCGATGAGCTCCACGGACGGACTTGTGAGGGGAACGGCGGCGGTTGACACCGGAACGTGCATCACAGTACCGGTGGGACGGGGAACCCTCGGCAGAATCTTCAACGTTCTCGGAGAACCCGTGGATGAAATTGCTTCCCCGGATACGGCGGAACGCTGGGAGATCCACCGTCCGGCACCGTCCTATGAGGAACAATCGGTGGAAACCGAAATTCTGGAAACAGGTATCAAAGTCATTGACCTCATCTGTCCCTACACGAAGGGTGGAAAGATCGGTCTGTTTGGCGGCGCGGGCGTTGGTAAAACCGTTATGATTATGGAGCTTATCAATAACGTTGCGAAGCAGCATGGCGGTCTTTCGGTGTTCACCGGTGTTGGTGAGCGTACGCGTGAGGGAAACGACCTTTACAACGAAATGAAGGAGTCCGGCGTTATTGAAAAAACGGCACTCGTGTACGGTCAGATGAATGAGCCGCCGGGAGCAAGAATGCGCGTGGGCCTTGCCGGACTGACGATGGCGGAATATTTCCGCGACAGAGAAGGTCAGGATGTGCTCTTGTTTATCGATAATATTTTCCGTTTCACTCAGGCGGGCTCGGAGGTTTCCGCTCTGCTTGGACGTATGCCGTCTGCGGTAGGGTATCAGCCGACTCTTGCTACGGAAATGGGCGCGCTTCAGGAAAGAATCACATCCACGAAGAAGGGTTCGATCACGTCGGTTCAGGCGGTCTACGTTCCGGCTGACGACTATACAGACCCGGCTCCGGCTACCACATTTGCTCACCTTGACGCTACGACTGCGCTTAGCCGTGCGATCGCTTCCCAGGGTATTTATCCTGCTGTTGACCCGCTTGAATCCACGTCGCGCATCCTTACACCTGAAATCGTTGGTAAGGAACATTACGAAGTGGCACGCGCGGTACAGCAGATTCTTCAGAGATATAAGGAGCTGCAGGATATTATTGCAATTATGGGTATTGATGAATTGTCCGAGGAAGACAAAACCATCGTTGCCAGAGCGCGTAAGATTCAGCGTTACCTTTCTCAGCCGTTCCACGTAGCCGAGCAGTTCAACGGTATGGCAGGAAAATACGTACCGCTGAAAGAAACCGTTCGCGGATTCCGTGAACTGATTGACGGTAAGTACGACCACTTGCCCGAGAGCGCGTTCCTCTATATCGGTGCGATTGAAGAAGCACTGGAAAAAGCAAAACAAGAATCGGATACGCAAGAGTCCTGACGTTAGGGGGAGTGTGAAATGAAAGCTTTCAAACTCCAGATCGCCGCACCCGACGGAATGAGATATGATGGGGAAGCCTATCAGCTCTCGGTTCGCGGAATTGGCGGTGAGCTTGCGATCCTTGCAGGGCATATCCCGTTTGTGACCGCACTGAAACCGGGAGAGTGCCGCGTGTACACTGATGAAAACGGGCAGATCAAACGCGGAACGTGCTCGGGCGGAATGCTCATGGTATCGAAAGACTGCGTTCGGATAATGTCGTCGGATTTCGTGTGGAACGAAGAATAAGAAAGCAAATATATTATGTGGGAGGTGCTTTTTGGAAAAGCACCTCCCACACGTTTTTATCAGATAAAAAAGGAGGAAACTTTTATTATAAAAGTTTCCTCCTGTAAATTTTACTTGTCTTTTTTTATGTAATCCCGCAGAGCTATCGGGCCCATGGCGGGGAGAGGACGTCCGTCCTCGTCGGTGATGTTGGCATACGTCTTGTTTCCGTAGAAGTAGAAGAGGTACGCGTTTTCGAGTTCGTCATCCTCAATATGCTCATATCGGATGTAGACGGTGTCGTTGTGGAGATCAATGCGGAAGATGTGCCTGTGGTCGAGCGTTTCGGGATTTGTTGAGATCGCGAATCCGTTCGGGCGGCCTTCGCTTATCAGCCTTCCGTTTATGTTTTTATATTTTACGGCGAGGCATTTTCCATAATCATTTACGATCGGCACTTGATAGATCGTGTCAAGCTGCGGGGCAAGGGTCGAGGTCATACCGTACGGATCGAAGCACAGCCGATACATTGATTCGGCAGCGTGTTTTCCGAGCTTTTCCTGCGAATGTGAGGAGAGATGTATACCATCGGAGAGCTCCGCGTTTGTGGTTGCGACCGTGTCCACGTTAGGGACTTTTTCGTGCAGGGTGCGCTGAATCTCGCGGATTTTCGTCCACCATTGATCGCGCTCCGGCTCTGAACTTACGTGCAGATAGAGCTGACACTGTACAAACGGCATATCGGGAATTCCGAAATCACGTCGGAACGATTCAACAAAACGTACCATTTTATCGGAGAAGCTTGGACCCCGTTCGGAATTTGCATCAGAACAGCCCTGATGCCAGAACAATCCCCGTGCGTTGGAACCGCATTCTTCGAATTTACGAAGCATAATGCCATAGAGATTCGGCACGGGTTCTCTCGGCGCGTCGGGATTCCAATGATTCATCGCAGATCCGCCGAGTGCGCACGCGATGATTCCCTGCGGCGCGCCGGTTCGTTCGAGCATTTCTTTTGCGAAGTAATATCCCGGGCCGACACAGCGGTTCTGCCAGAATTCGTGAGTGAAGGGCATGCGATTCAGCACGAATTCGTCCTTCGAGCGATGGTTCTGGTGAAGCCCGGGATGACCGAGCTTCCAGAAACCGTCAATGCTGTAATAACGGATCACTGGGGATGCGACGTAGCTGTCGAGTGCGTGGTTCAGATAACCGTAACCGTCCATATTGGACTGACCGCCGACTATCCATACATCGCCGACATAGACATCCGTGAAAACTGTTGTTTCTTCGCCGATTGTGAGGTTCAGCGTGTAGGGACCGCCTGTTGGGATTCCCGTGAGGTGGAACTTGCGGCGATCGCCGACCGCCTCAAGCTCTTCGAGAGAGCCGGGTTCGATTGATACCGATCTTCCCTCAGCACCGAGCAGATAGAAATACGTGTCGCAGTTGCAGCTTGTGTATCTTCTTTCACGCTGAAGAACGATTCCGTTTGAAAGTCCGATTATATTTTGCATAGTGAGTCACATCCTTGTCCGGGTAGATCAATAAATGGAGATCGGAAGCGCCTCGTAGATACCTTCTGCGGTTGTGAGCTGGAGATAGAACTGAGCGTTTGCACCGAGCAGGCTGAGCGCCGCTTCAAACTTACCGTAATCGAAGGAGACGGTATCACCGCCAACGGTGAAGTTCTTCGACTCGATCTTTGTCAGTGCGCCGGCAGATTTCACAAGGAAAGCAACCGTACCGGTACGTGAGGGTTCTACTACGATCGTTTTGCTTGCTTTATTGACATACCAACTAGCAATTCCCGTGCCGAGCTTCGTGGAGTTGTCGAGGAGGTCGTCAACACTGTCGATGATGGTACCCTTCTGTCTGTTGATCAGGATGGGAGTACCGTAATTTCCGGAGGAGTCACGCAAGCAGATAACGACGTACTTTTCGGAACCAAACGTATAACTTGCTGTTTCGTTATAGTTTAAAGAGTATTGCTTTCTCGTTGTCGCAGCCTCATATTTTGATTCGAAAGAGTCTTTTGTTGGGATAGTGCTGTCATTGGTTGTGTAAAGAAGGATCGTGCCGTTCGCTTTGGCTCTCATGGAGATGCGATCGGAGTAAGAGGTGAGAACGATGGAAGAACCGTCGAGGCTTTCGGTTTCGTTTAATTCTACGTTAATAAGAATGGGGAAACCGAATTTTTCCGTAGAGGGATTGTAGAACGCCACGTAGATATAGGGAGCGATCTTGAGCTTTTCGTAATCGACTGCAAAAGAGCTTGTCGTTCCGCCCGTAACTTCCACGGATCCACGGAGATTGGCGCCGATGTATTCGTAACCTACTTCAAAATCGTCAGGAGTGAGGATCGTCTGCGTTCTTGTATAGAAGTACATAACGTCTCCGTCATTGTAAGTCTTGAAGATGACGTTTCCGTCGGAAACCTTGGGCAAAGTCTGGAATCCCGTGTTTTCGGAAACATCGAGAGTGACAAGAACCGGCGTGTAGGAGGTTCCTTCTTTATCCACAAGCATAATAGCCATGTAGGGGTAATTGATAGCGTATGCGGGACTGTAGTCGATGTAATCGAAATACTTGGAGGTGATTTCCTGCTGGCCTTTGTACGTGGATTTTGTAGTGGAGTAGGTGGAATTGAAGGAGTCGATTGTAGGAGCGGTATTGCTCTTTGTGTAGTAGAACTTCAGGTAACCGTATTTTTCGGACTTGAAGCGGATTCTGGAATTGGTATAGAGCTCAGGGTCGTACAAGAATCCCGTGGAGTAGTCGATAAAGAGCGCAATCGGAGGTGTAAATTCACCGGCGGAATTGCGGATCGACATAATGAGGTAGGGATAATTCGAGGAATACGTGGTGTCATAAGAGATCGTTGCGGGAAGGTTAGCGCGAACAGTTGCCGTGTCATTGAGACGCGTACCGGCAGCATTGTATTCCGCTTTGAACTGAGCGGGAGAGGGGAGAGTGTTGGTCTTGGAATAGTAGTAGTAGAGATCGCCGGACATTTCCGTGGTAAGACGGATGGTTCCGGGAGTGGTGACGACAGGGTCGCTTACGAATCCGTTGCCTTCGAGCGCTACAACAACCGGCGGATAGTATGCACCGGAGTAGTCCTTCAAGGAGAATGCAATGTAATCGTATTTGCTAAGCTGTGCCGATTTCAACGAAATATTGATATTGCGGGAAGCACTGGCGGACAATGAACCCTTCATATCCGAACTCAGATCGAGATATGTTTTCTGGAAATCAACAAGACGGATGGAGGAACCGTTGTCAACGTAATACCAATATACAGTACCGGATACGTTTGTTTTTATGGAAAGAGTTGTTTTGTCAAGTGTGGGTGTCTCTGCGAAGAAATTGGCGTCAAGTGCTGTGTTTTCAATAACAACGGGGGCGTATTTCTTACCGTCATTCACAATTTGAATCACAACGTATTTGTAATTTTTAACGGCGGAAGATTCAAATGTGTCGATGGTGACCGGAGTATTGGCAACAAAATTAGCACGAGCCGAGTTTGCAGCAGTATCATAGAATGTTTCGAAAGAGAGGATCGTGGGAGTTGTTTTGTTGTTGGTGTAGTAATAGAACACACTGCCGCCGATTGAAGAGGAGAAGTTGATCTGATGGAATTTGTTCTCAGTCGTTACAAACGGCTCAATGATGAAGGAGTTCTGAGAATCGTTGGAGCCGCTGTAAGGATTACCGCCAAAGGTTGCCGTGAGATTATTGGCGATCTCAAACTCTACGGGCATAATGGAAGATTCAAAATCGTCAGCGTTAATAACAGCTCTGGTAAGGTAACCGGTTCCGGTAACCTTGGTTTTATCCGCACCGTAGTTTACTTCCATATTCTGAACGGTACAGTTATCGTGAATAATGACGTTGGAACGAGAGTTCACGATAAGATTTTTTACCGTGGCTTTGCTGACAAGAGTGATCTTGGTTCCGTTGTCAACGATAATTTTGTCCGCTGTGGTGTTTTCAAGACGGACTTCTGCGGCACCGCGAATGTAAAGAACGCCGCTGATCGTGCAGTTTTTAAGGAGAACTTCTCCGCTGGTTGCACCTTCGCTGATGATGGAGCGTCCGGTCATTTTAATACCAACGAGAGAGACGCCGCCCTTTGTGACAACGTTATTCGTAGAATGAGCAAACGCATCTCTTACGTAGGTCGTGCCGTTGAAGATACAGCCGGCTGCGCGATAGAGGATCGTGAGAGCTTCTGCACGTTTCAGCGTATCCTTGGGCTTGAAGGAGTACGTGCCATCGCCGTTTTCGGATCCATTAGTGATCTTAGCGTATGCTGCACGAAGGATGTAATCTTTGTATTTGTCATTGATAGAGGAGTAGTCCTTGAACACAGAGGTACTTGCTTTTTCGTTAGCAGGAAGATCCAGATAACGAACGAGAAGAGAAATCGCTTCTTCTCGCGAAAGAGCGCCGTTGGGATCAAGTTTTGTTCCGTAGTCGAGCAGATATCCCTGAGCCGCTGCTTTTGCAACGTAGGGGTAGAACCAGTCGCTTGACTTTACGTCGTCATAGTTTATGTTTTTTACGGCAATGAGACCGAACGTTTCGTCGAGCATTTTGATGAACTGCGAACGGGTAACGGGCTGTTCGGGTCTGAACGTGAACGTTCCGTTCGGTTCTTCGAAACCGTTGAGAACATTCTTTTCAACGAGGTAAGGAATGTAGCCTTCTTTCCAAGCCCAGTGATTGGATACGTCGGTGAATGCAACTTTGGCTGCGCTGATTACGGTAGCCGTGCAGAAAAGCAGCACTGCGACGATCACAAGAGAGAGCAATCGTGTGGATTTTTTCATAGTTTCCTCCAGATATTGATAAGTAAATTATGCCATTATAAAACGATACATAGAAATTATACCACATACAGCGAAATTATCAAGGGTTTTTTTGTGATTTTCTTGTAAATTTAATAAAAATTCCATTGGCATCATATATTGGACGAGAAAACGTCCGAAAAAGTTCCGCTTTTCTCGTGGGAGTCGAAAATAGATCGAAAATAGTTTGACACACAAAAAGTTTTCATTTGATATTAAAACAAATATTGTATCGCGGTACAGAATGTGATATAATGATACATAGATGTCAGAAAATGTCGAAGGAACGTATTTATAGAATGAATAAAAAACAATTTGATCTGATCAATGATTATTTTTTGCATACCGCGCTGCACCTTGTGACGCTGGAAGAAAACTATTTGCGGCAAATTTGCGCGTCGGATGTTTCCCTTAGGGAACTGCACGTGATTGAGGCGGTGGCGTGTCTACAGAATATCGGCAAAAACAGTATGGCGGAAATCGCGAGATACTTGAAGCTTTCACCGGCGTCTCTCACCACCGCCGTGAACGTGCTCGTGAAGAAAAAGTACCTCGTTCGTGAATATTCGCCGAGTGACCGCCGGGTGATCTACGTGCATCTGACGGAACGTGGGGAACAGACCAATGAACGGTATCTCGTTTTTGTGAAGGATATGATACGCGAGGTTGGCGACGTTCTTGATGAGCAGACTGCCGACCGACTCATTGAGTTTATCTATAAACTCAGCGATTATCTGGAAGAAAAAACGCAGCGAAAATAAAATAAAGTAAACAGAGAAGGGCGAGGAACTTTTTAGAAGAAGTTCCTCGCCCTCCTTTGACCCTACCCATACCTCAAAAACTTTCAGACAATGGGTGGCTCAAAATATTACGCTGAATAACCTTTGCGATCAGAGAGAGATTTTTTTGACGGGCTCTTTGTAGTTGGAGTCGCACAGCCAGACAGCCGCATCAATATTTTCTTTGGGTTCTACGAATAAGGCGTAAACCGTTACTGTTTTGCCGCGAAGTTCGGGAGTCACGTGGAGGTAATACGTATATCCGCTGGAGCGTCTTGAAACGATGTATTCCCAGAAGTTGAACGGATAGGATACCGCACGGTCGTCAAATCCAATCGGCTTTCCTTCACACATAGCGGCACAGTACACATTTTCGTAACCGTGATCGCCGTCGATTCCTGCCGCGATGTACGATCCCTCGGGAGCGTCAGCGGGAATGGTAATTTCTACGGATTTTGCTGTGGTGAAGGGTTTGGCGGAGGGATGTGCCATCAGATCGTTTGCGTGAGGGGATTCGAGCGGAATTTCCATACCCGCTTCGTCAAATACGCGGAACGAATAGATATTGTTCATTGCGAAAGCGAGTCGGAAATAACGGATATCGCCGGTGATCTCGTAAACGGCGGTGAGGCGGTCAGCGGCATTACGAGTCGGTCCGTGACGCAGTGTGATGTCGCGGGAAAGGAGTTTTGCCGTATTCCATACCGCAAGATCCGTGGAATATTCGGCAGTTTCGGGGATCGCGCGCATCAGATACGGGTATCCCTCTTCGTTGGTTTCAATTTCCACTCTCGCGGCACGGACGGTCTTTCCGAGATCGACGCGGAGACAGCCGAAGTTCAGACGTTCCGAAATTCCGCCGTAACAAGTGTTCGGATTTCCGTCAAACATCCATTTGGATTCCACGGCACGATCGAAATACAGCTTTTGATTGAAGAAAGCATCACGGGCAGCTTGAACCACCGGTATTTTCGTCGGGCCGGAGCGCTTGAGGGACTGGGCTTCGAGAGAGTCGTTATCTGCGCGGAACATAGAGGCTTCGTAAAGCTGCTCAGAATTTTTGGGAAGGGTGCAGTCGTCCATTTTGCCGAGGAACACGGGGGCGTGAATGGTGTTGTCGGCAAGGATTCCGTCACTTTCTGTGGGAATATTGCCGAGGGATTCGATCTTCTGCCCGTTTCCGCTGAACACAAAGGCTTCGGCGGGGATGGCACCCGGACCGTATACGGTTTCGTATTCGCAGTTTGTGAGAACGTAATCTTCCGCGAGGAATTTTTCTTCTTCCTGTACGAGAATGAGCGCCATTCTGAACGGTTGAACGGTGATGTTTGCCGTGTCGCCGTAGGAGAAGGTGCCGACGTACGATTCATAGGGGTGGAGGGTTTTTACAACGTATTGTTTGTCCGCGCCATCGAGACCGATCTCGTCAGAAACGGAGAGATCAACATACGTTTTCTCCCAAGTGGGATTGTTCAGCACGACGAGACGGGTGGTACCGTCGCCGCGAGTCACAGCATCCTTGCCGTACGTTTCGGGGAGGATGGCACCGTTTACGAGAATATCGCGGTATTTGCGGTGGAGGTTATAGATACGGGCAAGGCGGGCGTGTTCGTCGTCGCGGAGAAGCCAAGGGTTTGCGTAGATTTCAGGCGCGAGGATGAAGCAGCGCTGGAATGCCTGAGCGATCAGATCATCTTCAAAATAGTCAAGGCAGGAGGAGAGACACACACCGTGGTCTTCGGTGAGACGGGTGAGATTTTCCGGAACTCCGCGTTCGATGTTGCATACACGGTGATGGGAACCGGAGTGATGATTGGCTCTGTGAACGTCAACGTAGGTCTCGTCGCCGCGGTGATCTCCTTTCCAGAGGAACGTGGTGAGTCGGTTTTCTGCCTCGCCGAATCTGATACGGTGATTGAGCGCGATGAGATCCGGAACATACTTGCGGCATTCATCCATTGTTTGAATAAAGTACGGTATGTTATTAAGCGAGAGATCACCGCAAACGGCGTCAAATTTGAACAGCTTGAAACCGTAGTCACGGCAGAGACTTACCATGAGCTCATGTCGCTCTGCGGCTGTTTCCGGGGTGTTTCCGTATCCGTCGGGACCTGCCCATACGCCCATTTTACATCCGATCTCACTCGCGGCGTCGACGATGGGCTTGTATCCGTTCGGATATTGCGCCTTCAGCTTCGGTGAGTCAGGATGATCGTATTTTCTGCCCGGACCGTCGAGGTTGCCGGCATCCCACGCATAGATGTCAAGCTGCATACCGTACGTGTCACGCAGCCATTTGAAATATTCGAGATTTACGAGCGTATGTGCTTCGGTCGAGCCTTCGTTCGTATTGTTTACCCAGGAAAAATACTGTGCCAGCGAGGGAGTTTGCTCGTCTGCACCGCACATATGTCTGTTTTTTTCTGCCATAGGGGGTACTCCTTTAAATATAAAATTTATTATAACAGGATTTCTTTTACAACGGACTTGTTTTTGTTGTCACAGAGCCAGACATCGCAATCTGTGCTGCACGGTTCCACGAACAGAGCATAAACGGTGATTGTTTTTCCG
>JAZRNC010000318.1:0-5096 GCA_045647965.1 Eubacteriales bacterium
AGCAATATCCGTATACAGGCGGTCACCAAAGATGATCGTATTTTCTTTCGTCTCTCCCGTGATCTCGGCAATCATTTCCACCGTTTCGGAATACGGTTTCCCAAAATACGTGGGAAGCACCCCCGTTGATGCCGTCACGCACGCCGCAATCGCGCCGCTGTCGGGAATGAAGCCCGTTTCCGTGGGGCAGTTGTAATCGGGATGCGTACAAAGATATTCCGCGCCGTAACGGATAAAATCACACGCCACCGTAAGTTTTTCGTAATTCAGCGTCGTATCAAAGCTGGTGACAACGATGTCTGCCTTTCGTCCGTCGGGTTTGCCGTATCGGTCGCACACCATATCCACCCCGGCTTCACGGAACTGATCGTACAGTTCTTCCGTGCCGAGAAGATATACGGTTTTTCCCGCACGTTTACGGGTAAGGAATGCGGCGGTCACATTGCCCGACGTGCAGATTTCTTCAAAAGAAGGTTCAAAGCCGAGTTTTGAGAGTTTTTTCATATAAAACTCGGGGGAATGCGAAGCGTTGTTCGTGAAGAAAAGCACCCGCTTGCCGTTTTTTCTGAGCTGCTTGATATAATTCACCGCAAATTCAAACGGAATGCCGCCAAGATAGATCGTGCCGTCCATATCAAAGATGAACAGCTTCTTTCGGTTCAGAATTTCTGCGGCAAGTTCTCTGTTTTTTTCTGTAATCATAGCACATTCTCTTTCTTTGTATATTTTAAAAATAATCAAAAAAACATATTCGTCACGCCATCTCGCGTATCTCCCTTGATTTTCCCCTCAATCTGTGGTATAATTTTCATAATTGATTAAATATTGGGAGATGGAACACCAGTGGCTAAAAATATTATCGTCGGTATCGATATCGGCGGAAGTACAACAAAAATTGTCGGATTTCGACGCAATTCAAAAGATGATTTTCAACTCATCGCCCCTCTTTTCGTGCGCGCGACCGATCCGATCACATCCATTTACGGAGCATTTGGAAAATTTCTCGACGTAAACAACTATTCCCTCGATGACATTCAGAAGGTTATGGTAACGGGGGCAGGTTCTTCTTATATGTCAAAACCGATCTACGGTCTTCCCTGTCAAAAAATTGCGGAATTCAATTCCATCGGACTCGGAGGTCTGTATCTGTCGGGACTGGACCGCGCCATCATCACGAGCTGCGGTACGGGCACGGCGCTCGTCTATGCCGAAAGCGGAAAAGAACCGATGCATCTCGGCGGCACAGGAGTCGGAGGAGGTACGCTCGTCGGACTGTCAAAACGAATGCTCGCCATGGATAACGTCAATCATATCTCCGAACTTGCAAAATCCGGTTCCCTCGACAAAGTAGACTTAAAGATCAAAGATATCACCAAGCAGGATATTGTTCCCGGTTTTGGAGACATCATGACCGCCTCCAACTTCGGCAGTATCAGCGATCTCGCAGACAACGCCGATATTGCGCTCGGCATCATCAACATGGTTTTTGAGACGATCGGTATGATATCGATCTTTGCGGCGCGCAATTTCAAGATCCGCGACGTCGTTCTGACGGGAAACCTCTCCGGAGTCGATCAGGCACCTGATATTTTCAGCACGCTGAACCGTATGTTCGATATGAACTTCATCATTCCCGAAAACTCCCGCTTCGGCACGGTTATCGGTGCGGCACTCGCGGGCTGTAAGGATTGCTGACGTTTTTACACACGCCGTTTTCAAACACCTTATTATAACAAATTCCACACCGCTTGTCAACGATATGACAGAAAAGAGGCTGACCTCCCAAAATCCGGGACGTCAGCCTTTTCGTTATTTAAAAATCAGTAAAACAGAAGGGTACGGGCAAGCGCTTCCATCGCACGTTTCGCATACTCCCGTTCAACGAGCACAGACATTTTCATTTCGTTCACCGAAACGTGACGGTACTGCACCCCCGCCTCCCAGAGAATCCTCAAAACCTCTGCGGCAATTTTTCTATCCCCACGGAATCCGTCTCCGCGGATACCGAGAACAGAGATCCCGTCAAACACCGAGAGCGACAGTTTTCCACCCGCCGCACACACTTCGTCAATCACCAAACGGCATTCGTTTGTTTTTTCGGTCGGAATCGTGAACATTATCTCTCCACATCCTCCGCGCACGCAGGGTCTCTCAACGATCTCAGCACAGATCCCACGCTTTGCAAGCGATTCAAGCAGGAAAATCACCTCAAACTCCGCCGCCGTTTTCACACAGCATACCGCAAAGTCATCCCATTGTTCAATGGATTCTACTCCGTACAATATTCTCCCCCCTATGTGGGGCGCCGTCAGCGGTAGATACGGATCACGGATTCTGCTCCGCCGAATTTCGCGAGGATTCCGTCGATCTGCGGCTTCGTCAAATCTCCGACGATCAGTTCTACATATCCTTCCTTCTCAGAAAGAACGTCAACCGTGTCGCACACCGCACCAAACGCCTCACAAAGCGCCGTCTTATCTTCGAGGGCACGAACGTAATACGCAAAGGGGATCTCGTCAAATTTCTTCACAAAGCCCGCCTCAGCATTCTTAAATTCGGGAGTCCATTCCGCACAGGCAGCACCCGAGAGAACGGCACACACATCCGCCATTACCGCTCCCGCCGTCGGGAAACGTCCGGCACCTCTTCCATAGTACATTATATCGCCCGTGACAGGACTTGTTACGGAAATACCGTTATAAACGTCGGAAATAGCAGCAAGCGAGCAGGACCACGGCACGAACATCGGGCAAACGTAGGCTTCAAGTCCCCCCTCGGTCATATTCGATCTGGCGATCAGTTTTACCGTACCGCCCCACGCTTCTGCGGCGTGGAAATCTGCGGGAGTTACGTTTCGGAGGGTTTCTGCGTACACGTCTCCCTCGGGAGCAAGAATGCCCGAAGCAAGCGCGGAAAGAATGATGATCTTTCTCTTCGCGTCAATACCGTCCACGTCTGCAGAGGGATCTTTTTCCGCAAATCCGAGAACCTGTGCTTCCGCAAGAACGTCATCGAATTCTCTGCCTTCGTTCTTCATTTTTGTGAGAATGTAGTTCGTCGTACCGTTGAGAATACCGCTGACACTCGAGATCGTCTCCCCTGCTAGTGACGTGAGGAAGGAACGAATCACCGGGATACCGCCACCCACACTCGCTTCGAACAAATACGACACTCCGTTTTGCTTTGCTGTTTCAAGAAGCTTGTCTCCGAAATTGGCAACGACCTCTTTGTTCGACGAAACGACGCTCTTTCCCGCCTTCATACAAGCCACGGAGAATTCATACGCCGGGTGCGAACCGCCCATCGTCTCACAAACGAGCTCCACGTCTCCATCGTTCACGATCGTGTCGATATCGTGTACCACTCTGTCCCCATACGGAGAATCGGGAAAATCGCGGAGGTCAAGGATATACTTCACCGCCACGTCATCGCCGACTGCTTTTTTTATTTTATCGGCGTTCTGTTCCATTACGGCAGTAATACCGCCGCCAACCACGCCGTAACCAATAATCGCAATATATTTCATAGTTACCTCTCTCATAATAACCCATTATATTTCCCTATAATGAGTTACAAAAAATACTTATAACATATATCATATCACATAAGGTGTATAAAATCAATGTGCGTTTTGATAATATTTGCAGATCCTGCACTCTCAAATCTATGTTTTTTTGCAGAATCAAACGGGATCTATGGAATCGCTGCCCGAAAAACAAAGGTCAAAGAGTTCTCTCAGTCTGTCACTTTTCCCGCAGAGATACAAATACCCGAACAAGGCTTCAAGTCCTGTGGCACGACGGTATTCCGCCATCGTACTGCTCTTTGGCACGTTGGAATGTACACAGTTGCGCCCGCGCTTGTAAGCATCCTCTTCCTCTTCGGTGAGGACGGGTAAAATCTTCTCGATAACCTCGCTCTGCACGTGAGCGGTCACGTATTTGAGCGCCTCCACACTCGGTTTCTGTACGTTTTTTTTCACGAGATATTCTCGGACGAGAAGCTCGTACACGCAGTCCCCAAGATAAGCAAGGCTGGCGGAGGATGTCATCACTGCGTTTTGTTCCACGGTATTCGGTGTAAGATCGGTCATATTTCTGCCTTTCCGTACGTTGTGATATCAAGTGCCGACGCCGGAACAATTACCGATCGACAGCATTATTTATTTTACCATATTCCGTCACTAAAGACAATAGTTTTTTCTCTTTTGTCATTTTTTTGTTGGTTCTTTCGGGGAGTTATTTTGTAATCAACCTTGAAAGAGAATCGGAAATGTGGTATAATATAATTTACGGTATTATGCCGCAAAAATTCGAAACTATTTTTTATTTTAATAAATCAAAAAGGATAGACGAAATGATTTACGACGTACTCATTATTGGTGCCGGATGTACCGGTGTTATGACGGCTCGTCTGCTGTCAACGAAACAATGTAAGGTTGCCGTCGTCGAAGCGGGAAGTGACGTTGCCGTGGGTGCAACTTGTGCAAACTCCGCCATCGTTCACGCGGGTTACGACGCAAAGCCCGGCACGCTGAAAGCGAAACTCAACGTCCGCGGCAACAAGCTGATGAAGGAACTTGCGAAGCAGCTTGACGTGGAATTCAACGAATGCGGCTCGCACGTTGTTGCCTTCGGTGAGGAAGACGAAAAGCACATCAAAGAACTGTACGACCGCGGCATCGAAAACGGCGTTCCGGATCTGAGAATCATCTCGCAGGAAGAACTCCGCCGTATGGAGCCGAACATTTCTTCGGAAGCCACGGCATCTCTTTGGGCGCCCAGTGCCGGCATCACCTGCCCGTACGGCATCACCATCGCAGCCGCAGAGAATGCTGCCACAAACGGCGTGGATTTCTATTTCAATTTTGAAGTAACCGATGCCTCCCACACGGGCGACATTCACTATATTTCCAACGGAGACGAAACCATCGCCGCACGCTACGTAGTAAACTGTGCAGGCGTAAACTCTGCGAAGGTTGCCAGCCTCCTCGGCGAACTCGATTTCCCGATTGAAATTACCCCCCGCCGCGGTGAATATATGATCCTCGATAAAGTATGCGGCAAGCTGGCTAACTCCACCCTGTTCGTTTGTCC
>JAZRNC010000319.1:0-2274 GCA_045647965.1 Eubacteriales bacterium
ATCACGCGCAGGAGTTCAGAGACAAATACGAGGCGATAAATGCAACGGGTGCGAGGATGGACTTCATCGGTCATCTTCAGACGAACAAGATAAAGTACGTCGTAGGACGTGCGGGACTTATTCACTCACTTGACTCTGTTAAGCTTGCTTCGGAAATAGACGAAAGATGTAAAAAGCTTGGTGTTACCCAGGACGTTCTCGTGGAAGTTAACATTGGAGATGAAGAGTCGAAGACCGGAATCTCGAAGGATCGAATCGGGGAGTTTCTTGATGAAATTTCAGATTTTTCCTCGATAAAAGTGCGCGGAATGATGACAATGGCGCCAAAATGTGAGAATATTCACGAATTTCGCAAATATTTTAAAGAATCTTATGCAATTTTCCTTGACATTTTCGCAAAAAAAACGCATAATATAAGAGAGGCTGTTTTGTCAATGGGAATGAGCGACAGCTATGAGTGCGCGATCGAGGAAGGAGCAACGCTCGTCCGAGTCGGAAGCGCAATTTTTGGCTCAAGACTTTACAAGTAACAGCCGGTCGGAAAACGACCTAAAAATTTAAATTTGTTAATTATCCTGCCGAAAGGCAGAATGGAGGATTTTATGGGACTTATGGATCGAATCAAAAAGGTGACCGGAACTAACGACAATTACGATGATTCGTATGATGACGATTACTACGGTGGCTTTGAAGCGTACGACGATGTAGAGGATGACGGCGACGTTCAGATGGCAGGAACTACCACCATCGGTACCTCCACAGTCGGCGGACAGATGAGCGGAATCAGCCTTTCCGGTTCTAACATCAAGATGCAGGTTGTACGTCCTCAGACATATGATAGCGAAACTGCTTCTCAGATCGCAAATCATCTTCTGAACAAGTGCACTGTTGTTCTCAACCTTGAAAATACAAATAAGGAAACATCCCGCAGACTTATCGACTTCCTTTCCGGAGTTGCATATTCTATCGGCGGTTCTCTCAAGAGAATTACAGCTAACACCTATATTATCACAGCATCCAACGTTGATATCGGTGACGCTCAGCTCAAGACACAGCGCAAGCCCGAGCCCCAGCCCGAGCCTGAAGCTGCTCCCGTTGACGACTTCGCAGATTTCAACTAAGTCAAACTAAAACTACATACACAGGCATTGCTTGAAAACCGAGAGGTCGTCAGGTTTTGTTTGTGCGCCTAAATATATTTATGCCGCAAAGTTTTCGCAATTCGGCGGGATTTGCGGCAAGTGTTTTTTTCGGAGGTAGTGAGTTGGAGTCGTTTATTTACGTGATCGTGACCACGCTTCGGTATTTGGTGATTGCGATGCAGATGCTTCTTATAGTTGATGCCGTTTTAAGCTGGCTTCCGCTTGACGAAGACAATCCAATCGCACGGATCGTATATGTACTGACTGCGCCGATCGTTTTACCGATCCGAGCGTTTCTTGAGCGTTTTAGATTATTTCAGGAGCTGCCGATCGATATGTCGAATCTGTTTGGAATCATCATCTTATCGATAATTGAAATGTTCCTCATCGTATGAAGAAAAACGAAATTGATTTCATCTCATCTCGGGCGAGTGAGTTGTATCGCGAATCGGAGTACGCGGTCGCGGTTTCCGATTTTATGACGCCCGGCGAAAAAGTAAAAGTTTATAATGACCTCGCCATCCGAATCAGAAACGGAATTTCGAGATGCTTCTTTTGGGGAGGATGCCGTGGTGCCGAAAGGTGTGCCGCGGTTTTTTTGCCTGAATGGTATATGCCCGAGAGCCCTCCGCCACACAAAATGATCCTCGACGAAGAGCGATGTGACGCGTTTGCCGCTCACCTCGCGGCTCACCCGGAGATCATGGAGGAGATTCCGATCAAGGCGATAAGGATCACGGGAAGCGGATTTTCCTCGCTCTCGCACCGCGACTTCATGGGAGGTATTCTCTCTCTCGGAATAGAGCGAAGCGTGGTTGGCGATATCGCGGTTATTTCCGAAAACGAGGCGATCGTGTTCGTCCTAGACAAGATCGCACCGTACATTGCCTCAGAGCTTACGAAAATCGGACGCGATCGAGTAAAGACTGAGATCTTCACCCCGTCCCCCTAATTTGTGATTCCGCGAAAGTTCGAGAATATGGCGATCGATGTATCGTCCCCCAGGATTGGCGGCATCGTGAAGGCGATCACGGGTAAGTCACGTGAGGCATCTGCAGATATGGTTCGCGCAGGACTGGTGGAGCTCTCGTACGAATCTGTGGATGACGTGTCGACTCAGGTGCATGCCGGA
>JAZRNC010000320.1:0-6123 GCA_045647965.1 Eubacteriales bacterium
TATCAAAAGGACGGTGGTTTTTGTGATATACAGTGTAAAGACGAATGATTTTGAATTTGAATATATTGAAAGCAAGATCGATTATCCGATCTTGTGGGAAAACCATTGCCACGCGCAATATGAGATGATCGCAGTGGCAGACGGCGATATTACCGTGATGCTGGAAGGGCAAAAATATCGCTTGCAGAAAAATCAGATCATCATTATTCCACCGCTCTTTTATCATTCCGTCACGGCAAACGAAAAAGGAAGCTATCGCAGAATCACCGCGTTGTTTGGCATTGATGCCATTCCGAGCGTCCTGCAAGATGCATTTACGAATCAAGGAAGAAATACTGCCGTTGACGCCCCTCGTATAGAAAAAATCAAGGAGCTCTGTCAAAAGGCAGATGCGTCATTTTATGCTCCGTTGCTGCAAAGCTTGATGATAGAGATCTTTTATGATGCCTTTCAGATGCCGCAAGCTCCTACAAAAAATGAGGCCGACGAGTTTTTGCAAAAAACATTCGGGTACATCGATCAACATTTGAACGAAAAAATCTTGCTTGACGATCTTGCTCAACATACCTTAAGATCCAAATCCTCCTTCTGCCATCTGTTCGAATCTAAAATGAATATTTCTCCCAAGCAGTATATTCTTCAAAAAAAGCTTGCTCTCGCAAGCAAGCTGATCGATGAGGGAGTCCCTCATACTGTGGCGGCTATGCAAGTGGGGTACGAAAATTACAGCAATTTTTACCGATTATATAGAAAACGTTTCGAAGAAAGTCCGACAACAAAAAAGAAACATTGAAACGACAATTGTTACTTTTCATTTGACTCTATCATATTACTTTTTGGCATGCTTTGCAATCCTAACCAATAACTTTAAAAGAACATCGCTACCCCGAAGGATAGCGATGTTGTGTTATTCGTCGTATGATCTTCCAAAAAGTATCTGCATAAAGTTCCGTCTGCCGTAGAGTACGCGAATGATGTGAACCTCGTCGCCCTCAACCTTGTAAAATGCGGTATAGTTACCGCAGACAAGGAAGCGGTATGGCACTTCAAGGCTGATGATTGAGGAAAGCGGAGCACCGATTTCGGGGAAATCCGCAAGCTGTCGGATACGCTTCAAAATCTTTTCAATCGTATTGATTGCAGATTGTTCGCTGCACAGCTCGTCGGTGATATACGCTTTTATCTCCCTCATATCTTCGAGGGCATCGGGTGTAAAATTGATTTTAGCCATTACTTACCCCCAGAAGTGCTTCGACCTCCGAGATATCAATATATCCTTTTTCTTTAGCAGAAGCTTCACCTTTGGCAAGCTCACTCATCAGCTTGAGCGTTGCCTGTGTCTTTTCAAATTCTTCCATATCAACGATGGCGTATCTGCCGCGACCATTCTTGGTGAGGAATACGGGTTCGCCAACGGCGATATCGCGCAGTACCTCGTTATAGTTGCGCAGATCTGATACGGGCTTAATGTTTGGCATCATAAATTCCTCCTTTGTTTGTATTCTGCTGTATTTATTATACACTAATTTTTCGTAAAATCCAACAGCAAAATCAAAACTTTCATAAAAAATTTATAAAAGCAAGGGATGAACCGCTTGGGAACAACTCTTGCTTTCGGTTTATGCGAGCATCAATTCGCGCATTACGGTTTCTTCGGCAGAACTTCGAAAATTGTTCATCATCTGCCCCCACCGCATTTGGTCGGTCGCCTTTAGGTGTTCGTCGATGCCTTGAGTCTTGGCAAACTCTACTGTCAGAGATTTCAGCATTTCGTTTGCCTGCGCGTCAAGCTCGGAGAGGGAAGCGTTGAGCCGTCCTTCACCGAGCAGGGAGGAGTACCTTCCGCGACGATGATGCTTAAGGTAGTCGAGGTGCATCCGTCCGTATTTGCCGATTGGTTTCTGTTCGGGAAGCTCCACGTCGGGAACGAGGCTGCCGTTTTCCTTGCGGTATGTACCTCCGAGTTGTTCGTAAATGGTTTGTTTCATTTCATTGTCCATCCTTTCATTATATTTTATGCCTCTCCGTATATTCATCGTTTAGGGCATATTTTTCGTCATTCTTCACAATTCACGCCTATCCTTTTTGACAGTTCGAGCATTGCGAATAAGAATTTGTTTTCAGATGTCAATGTTGTCAGCGACGGGTCGCCTTCGCGAATTCGCATGGTGCGGCGGATTTCCTTGGGGATAACCACACGACCAAGGTCGTCTATTTTTCTTACAATTCCTGTTGCTTTCATATATAAATCTCCTTTTATTTTTTGGGTTGACGAGGTTAGTATGTGTAATAACAGGGGATTTATACTGTGGGATTTATTTTTTAAACAGCTTTTTACATAAATAAGCTGGCCAGACATCCGCTCCATTTGTTTTGCTGTTTTGCATATTCGGTAGGTGTCATTCCGATTTGTTTTTTAAAGACACGCGAAAAATATTCAGGAGATTCAAAGCCTAAACGTTCGGAGATCGTGCGAAATGAAAGTTCTCCCTTGTCGATCAGTTCCATTGCCTTTTCCACCTTTAGTTTGGTAAAATACGTAATGATGCCCATTCCGACATTTTTTTTGAACACGTGCATGGCGGTGTTGATGCTCACTCCCAATTCTTCCGATAAATCTTTTAATGAAACGGATGTCGAAAGATGCTGGATTAAGTATTGTTTGATTTCAAATGTTATTCTTTGATCATTAACCTGTGTTATTGTTTTGGTTGATTCTGAAAACAGCATTTTTCCGTTTTTTCCGTTTTGAATATCAAGTCTCAACAAAAACGTTTCAAGCAAAGACAACGTATATTGTTTTATCGGTTCTGAATCAAGCTTTTCAGAACCTTCGTTATAGTATTGAGATGACGTGTAAAAAAATTGCAGCAATATTTCGCTCTCGAGCGAGGAAATTGTCAGTGGCTTCTCGAACGGAATATCCTTCAATAAAGATAAATCACCATCAAAAGTTGTAACGGAATATATTATCGTGGTGTCTTTTTCGAAGTTCATTTCAACGGAACTGCAGGGACGGCAGATAATAATCTGTCCCGAGCAAAGATGTATTTTCTTGGAATTTATTTCGAAATCAGCATTGCCTCGAACCAGCCAACGCAGTGTATATGACTTTATAGTTTCATTCCAAGGTGTATTGATATTCATGAGAGGATTGAAATAATACGCACTGACAATATTATAGATCATAACATTTCTCCCAGGCAAGATTGTGCAGATAATATGTGACATAAAACATTGAATATCACAGCATTTTTCAATATAATCATAGTAGCATACAATACAGTATTTGTCAAGTGGGGGGTTATTATGATAAGATTAGGTATTATAGGTTGCGGCAACATGACAAAGCAACACTTGAATTCTTTTGATGCGTTAAAAGACAAATTGAAGGTTACGGCAGATTGCGATCTAAATTCCGAAAGAGCAGAACGTGCCATGGAGATGCTTGGGGCAGATCGTTTTTATGTTGATTATCACAACATTTTAACTGATGTGGACGCTGTGCTGATCGCCCTTCCGCATCAGTTGCATTATCCTGTAGGAGAATTTTTTATTAAACACAAAAAGCACGTTTTGATGGAAAAACCGCTTTGTATAAAGGAAGAACAATGCCTTAAACTAACCAAATTAGCAGACGAACACGGAGTCACATTGATGACAGCGTATCCGGTACGCTTTTGGGAAGAAACGTTAAAAATGAAAGAATATATGGATTCGGGTATCATAGGAGATGTATTCCAAATGACCATATACACCGACCATTACAATCCGTCTCGCGACACAAGAGGTACATGGATGACATGCTCCGGGCTTGGAGGCGGTCAGACATTCAGTCATGGATGTCACTACATTGATATTTTGTTGTGGTTCTTGGGAAATCCTGTTAAAGGAACTCATATGGGTACAAACCGCGGAACACCTTGGATGGACCGTGAGGGGACCAGCCACGCTGTCATTCGATTTGAAAATGGCGCTGTAGGATATCATACAGGTACCTGGGGGGCGAGAGGATCAACCCACTCTTACAAAATGGAAATCTACGGAACGAACGGAACTCTTTCTTATAACATCGGCGGCGAAAACCAAGGGAAAATTTTGCTGATAAGAACAAAGGGATACGCCAAAGCGGACTGCATGACTTCTGTTTTATGGGAAAAGGGTCAGTCTGACGGAAAACACACCGACGGTGAGATCAGCCACTTTGTTTCCTGCATTTTAAGCGGAGAAACCCCTATAACGAATGGGCGTATATCCACCACGGGATTACGCGTGATCTGGAAGCTTTATGATGCGGAAATGAAAAATGCGGTTGCAGATTTGAGAGGTCTTGGCTTTGATTTGCCGTTTATTGAAGAAGCAATTTGTGAATTTGACTGTGACAGCGAAGCGGCACTGGATGAGTATAATAACAATATCATCTGATTTATGAGAAAACAATTGATAGATGGTTAAATATGAAGCAGATATTATTCATCGTCGATTCTATACGAATGGGATACTGCGAGTATGCAGGGACAAGAATATTCTATGGATTATTGCTATTTATCTGCAAAAGGTTATAGATTCTTTGGCAAATAGGTTTTTGATTTCATTCCATCGTTATAACAAAACGATGGAATTTTTTATTATCTTTGATTGCGGCGCAGTTTAAATAAAAAGTCCGCATTTACTATGCTTTATGGCATAGCAAATGCGGACTATTCTTTTTGTCGATTCAAACATCACACATTGAATCTCGCAGAAGACGGACAGCTTTTTGTAAAGTAATAAAAACAATAAAGTATTGAATTTTTCATACTAACTGCCGCGTTCCTTTGGTTTTAACATTAGAGCTTGTTAATATCTGCCTCGGAAATCATCTTAAAACCTGCGTTCGTGAGTGCAGCTTCTGCAACGGCGTTGTCTTCGACGCGGAGAACAACGTAAGCGTGCTTTTCGGTACGAGCCATAAACGCATAGAGATATTCTACGTTGATGTCTGCTTTGTCAAGAACGTCGAGCGCAGCAGTGAGTTTTCCGGGTTCGTCACCGATCTTTACGCCGACAACGTCAATGACCTTGATCAGATAGCCGTTTTCAGCGAGTACCTTTTCGGCTGCCTTTTCATCATTTACGATCAGACGAAGAATCCCGAAATCTTGTGTTTCTGCGATGGAAAGCGCTCTCAGATTGATATTGTTTTTTGAAAGAATGTCCGTAACAGAAACAACAGTTCCTTTCTTGTTTTGGATAAAAACGGTTAATTGCTTAATTGCCATAGTTGATACTCCTTTCAAACTTAAATCAATTTACGCTTATCGATAATACGAACCGCCTTGCCTTCGCTTCTTGCAATGGTTTTGGGCGGAACAAGGTGTACGGAAGGATTGATGCCAAGCATCGTTTTCATTGCGTTCGCAAGTGATTTTTCCATTGTCATAATGTCGCTGACCTTATCGGTGAACATTTCGGGAGTCATTTCCACATTTACGTCGAAGGTATCGTTATTTTTAACACGGTCAACAACGATTTGATAGTTCGGATCATATCCCTCTTTGAGAAGAACCGTTTCAATCTGGCTCGGGAATACGTTTACGCCGCGAATGATGAGCATGTCGTCGGTTCTGCCCATAGGCTTTGCCATCTTAATGAGAGTACGTCCGCAGGAACATTTTTTGCGAGAGAGTACACAGATATCACGGGTACGGTAACGAAGGAGTGGGAACGCTTCCTTGTCGAGAGAGGTGAACACAAGCTCACCCTTGCTTCCTTCGGGAAGAACCTCGCCGGTGTCGGGATCAATGATCTCGGCATAGAAATGGTCTTCATTGACGTGCATACCGTTCTGTTCACTGCATTCGAAGGCAACACCGGGGCCGCTTGTTTCGGTAAGACCATAAATATCGTACGCCTTAATACCAAGAGTTTTTTCAATACTGCGGCGCATTTCTTCTGTCCAAGGCTCTGCTCCGAAAATACCGGCTTTGAGCGGAATATCTTCGGGTTTATATCCCATTTCCATCAATGATTCTCCGAGGTAAGCCGCATAAGAAGGAGTACAGCAGAGAATCGTTGCACTGAGGTCGGTCATGAATTGAATCTGACGCTCGGTATTACCGGAGGAGAGGGGAAGGGTAAGAC
>JAZRNC010000321.1:0-14040 GCA_045647965.1 Eubacteriales bacterium
TGATTCGTATACTCCTCTTTTGTCAGCTTGCTCTTGTCGATAGTGATCGTAACGGATGTGATCTCGTTCGGATCCGGGAGGTCAGCTACATAAAGGTCGTCACCCTGTTTTTTGAAACAGTACGTCTCTGCAGTTTCAGTAGTGGGTGCAAAATTGTCTGCATTGTCATCGGTAACACCGTAAACAATAGGCTTACTTAAATATTTAGTAATTCCAGATCCGCCAATTACGAAAACTCCGTCGCCGGTCAGATAGGTCGGGGTTTGAGCACCGTCGTTGGCGTAAATGTCTGCATAATTGGTTTGGTTTAGATTAATAGTTACTGCTGTTCCGGAAATTTTCGTCTCACCGGAGAGGTAAATCTTAGCGGCATTACTAACATAGGCACAGTTTATGCCGTAGCTTGTGGAGCTGGAATTCTCGGGAACTGTCACAGTAACGGATGTATCCGAAAGCTTCAGCACAGCACCTGTTATATAAATTGCGTAAGCACCTGTGCCGCCGGTAACGTCGATTGTGCTATCGGAAAACGTTATGGCAGTTGCAGATTCCGTAGCGTGATAAATACCCCACGCCCAGCCGTTCGGAACGCTAATATCAATATCACAGTCGGATACAGTCAAAGCACCGGTGGAAGCAACATCGATTCCGAAGAAGTTCGTAGTTGTAGTGCTATTCGTAAGAACAATATTACCGTTTTCCAGGGTCAAATCACCCTGGGCAAGAATACCGCGAGAGGGGGTGGAAGATGTACAAGTAACGGTGATGGTATTATCGTCCAGATCAAGCACCATTGTACGACCGCTATTAAGTACAAACTTCGGATCGTAGCCATCTTCGATCGATACATCATCGTTCAGCTTCACATAGGTTGCGGTGTTGGAATCATTTGCCGCTGCGAGTGCCTCTTCAAAAGTGCCGTCTTTGGTGTAGTTGTCAAAATTCTCAATGCCGGCTTCACCAAAGCCCCACCATGCTTCTGCAGTGGAATCGAGGGAGGGCGCAGCAATCACAAGCTTATCGCCTGTCTTTTTAAAGCTGATCACAGCTTCCTTACTAGCGTGAGGCTTGAAATTATCCGCATTGTCGGCAGTAACACCGTAAACAATAGTCCGTCCAATGTAACCCGCACTAACTGCGCCACCATCAATTACGATAATTTCGTCACCGGTGAGCGGCTTCGGATTTTGTGCATCCCCGTCGTTGGCGTGAATCCATATCTCATTGATATATTCAACGCCACCAATGCCAGCAGCAGAACTTCCGGAGTCTGTAGTTCCGGAGAGCGTCGTATTTCCGGAGAGGTATAGGGTCATTCTGGGTGCGTATACACCGTATCCCTCAGTATTACCCTCCGCGGAGACAGCAGCATCCGAAAGTTTCACCTTAAGATTGCGATGACCATAGATTCCAAAAGCGTTAATTCCGCTAACGCTGATCGTACTATTCGTAACCGTTAAAACAGTATCAACATCATTTCTGCCATTATTAAAAGCACCATTAGAAATACCACTCACATCATCGTTTGGACTGCTTACTGTTATATCACAGTCAGAGATAGTCAATGCTTTGGCAGCTATGTTTCCATTTGAATCTGAAAGATTGATGCCGACGTAAGAATGGTAAGGCGAGTTCTTTTCGAAGGTGATATTGATCGAACCGTTTTTCAGCGTCAAATCACCCACAACTACAATAGCTTTCAGGGGGCTATTCGATCCAGTATTGGTATAAGTAAATTCCTTCTCATTAAGGTCAATCACCGCCGTGCGGTCGCTGTTAATTGTGAACGCACCTGATCCGTTTGTTTCGGAGGTTATCGACTTATTCAGTTTGATATAGGTGACATTTTCCGTATTTGCATTTGCAGCTGCGATTGCATCAATAAAATAGCCGGATGCGGTGTAATTGTCGAAGTCTTCTATGCCGGCTTCGCCAAAACCCCAATATACATCTGCCTCGGGATCGAGCGTATCCGCACTGACGGTCAGAGGCATTACAGAAACCAGCGACAGAAGCATCGCAAGAGTGAGTACAAGACTCAAAATTCTGTTTTTCATAATTTTTCTCCTTTTCATTATATTTGTATATAGTTTCGCTCGGATCGGCGATGTCGTTACATCTACCGCACGGAACACGCAGGCCCTTTCCCCTGCGTCAATTAAAATTTAATCCTCCTTCCTGTCCCACCCGAGCGCAAGAAGGTATATAATACCAATAGTATTATATAAAAATCCGCGTTACAAAAGTGTTACAAAAAGGAGGAAACTTTCTTTCTTTTTTCGATTTTTTTATGCGCCGTGGCGCGCCCCTCTTTACTTGCCGAGAGACTTATCCGCGATCATATCCGCACGAACCGTATAGGTGTAATACTTCCCGCCTCGGATGCCGTCTTTTCCAATGCCATCCTTCGTTCTGTCCGCATAGCTCATGCCAAAATACACGTAGCCGCTGCCGTTATCACGGGAAAGCTCAAAGGTAGGATCGCAGAAATAATCCTTGCCGTCCAGCGTGACAATCGACCACACGTGCCCCATCGTCGCGGTGTAATCACACGTTGCCAGCGTTGCTTTGATCCCCACCTGTGTCAGAAGCTGGTTGTATACGTTCGCAAAGGTGACGCATACTCCGCTGTTGTACAGATAGGCGAAATAGCTGTCCTTTCGTTTCAGATCTTCCAACGCGCTGTCGTCATACTTCATGCGCGTGCACAGCGCGTGATAGATAGTCTTCGCCTTCTCAACGTCGCTCATATCCGGTGTTACGCCGGAGAGCAGCTCGTCCCCCGCTGCCAAAAATTCTGCAAGCAGCTTACGGTGCTCCTCTTCATTGTTCCGATATGCTATGTGGATCGTCTTTGTTTCGCTGTCATAATGCTTGAAAAATTCAAACGGCTCTGCACACGCATTGAAAAGTGGGAAATCATAATAGATCACAGAACCCAGCATTTCCGCATACGTCCGCTCGGGGCACGGAACCTCACTTCTGTAACCCAGAATCGCATCCACAAAATCAAGATAAAACAGCAAAAAATCGTTGCCCAAAAGCTGCATGGATTCCTCGGAAAGCATAAAGGCGTTGTATATGTACTTGCCGTCCATAATCATCGGATCCATATACTTCGGCAGTGGCTCCGATCGGTCATACAGATTTACAGGTCCTTCCGGTGCCTTGAGTGCGGGATCAGCGTAGCTTTCTTCTACGATTTTCCCGATGGTGATGGTATAGGGTGCCAGATACAGCGTTTCAAAATCATTCCGCACAAAACGGAACGTACCGTATACGGTGACCGTTTGTCCGAGATATACCGCTTTGTCCACTCCGTCATCCTTCGGATCCATCATACGAATTTTCGTTTGCTCGGGAAATACGGATGGGTTATTATAAAAATAGTTATAGGTTATATTCAGCGGCTGCTCGGGATCAATGTGCCAACCGGATTCGTCAAAGTCGATTTTTCCGACGATTACTACTCCGCCGATCGTTTCAATATCTATGGGGTCTTTTACGATGATCTCGGGGTCTTTTACTTCCGGAGGATCATCGGGGAATGTTTCTTTGGACTCTGTGGAGTCGCTTTCTGTTTCTGTGTCACTTTCCTTTGTTTCCGGTGGATCCTTCTCGTTTTGGTCGCGAAGAACAACGCAAGCACACAAGCTAAAGCTTAACCAAACTGCCAACAGAACCAATAATGGGAAATGTTTTTTCATTAAAAATTTAATCCTTTCATTCTTATAATTTTACTTTTTTATATTCTATCATCAGCAAAGTGACAAAGCTGTTACACCAAAAAACGGCATATCTAAAATATGCCTTTTTTTATTTTTTGAATTGGAGAAGTCCACAGGTCTCCTCTGCCCAACTGTATTGTGTCATATATTCCCCATGAAACTCCGGTTTTCCTGTTTCAAGAAAGCTGAGATAATCGCATTTTATCAAGTTGGTATCAATACGATAATACGGAGTATCATGCCTGAGAACCTCCTCTGCTCGAATGGTTTTCAGCGTATTTTTTAAATCTAAAATAAGCTGCCGCAGATAAGCGGTGTTCTTGGCATCATCGGTATTATCGGGGAATAAAATCGCGCAAATTTGTTTTGCCGTCATCCACGCACCGTTGCGATCAATCAAAACTGCCAAAAACTCCTTCGCTTTCTTTCGTTTAAATGAAAGGATCTCTCCGTTATGAAACACCTCAAAATTGCCAAAACATTTGATGGTCAACAGTTTTTCTGTGGTCTTTACGCCTTTGATATGGTCTATTTCCTTTTGTACAGCTTCCGGTGTGATTGGTTTTATAAGATAACCGGAAACATGAAGCTGAAAAGCAGATACTGCATATTCCTCGTGCCCCGTGCAAAAAACAATCTTGCAGCGAGGCTGCAGCTCAACCAGTTTTTCGGCAAGTCCCAAACCGCCGATGCCGCGCATATTGATGTCAAGAAAAGCGACATCAACCGGATTTTCTGTTGCGTATGCAAGCGCTGCAGAACAAGAGGAAAATGACTCTACCATTTCAATATCAGAAGATGCACTTACCGCTTCCTGCAAAGTTTCGAGCATATATATTTCATCATCAACTGCGATTGCTTTCATAGCATTACTCCTTTGGAATCATAATAATTGCCTTGGTACCGACACCGGGCTTGCTTTCCAGGATAACCTCCCCGTCCACCATCGCTTTCAGTCTTCCTCGGATATTACGCAGTCCCACGTGGTTTTTCTCATCAATGGGCAAGCTTGTGTCAAACCCTACACCATCGTCTTGTACCTCAACACAAAAATGTGTTGGTGTTTCATAAGAACGGATCACAACCGTTCCTCCTGTTTCAAGACGCATCAGACCGTGCTTGATCGCGTTTTCCACAAGGGGCTGAACAGATAGTGCAGGCAGAACAAACTCTGTCGTTTTAACATCATATTCAATGTTCATATCCGGGAAACGAACTTTTTCGATATTGACGTAATACTCAACATGCTTGAGTTCTACTGCAAATCGAATCGTTTTTACCCTGTCAATTTCGCTGAAATTCCCTCGCAAATACAAGCTGAAATTTCGTACAAGATCGAAGGCTTTTTCGGGATCCTTCAGACACATTCGCTCAATGGTTCCCAGCGTGTTGTAAATGAAATGCGGCTGAATTTGCGAAAGCATAATGGAAATTCGGCTTTCTTTCAGTTCCGCTTCCACCATATTTTTTTCGGCTTCGAGTCGGCTTCTTTGTAATTCCAACTCTTTTGCCTTTTCTGCTGCATTGATGTTACGGGGAATGCACCTAAGGACCACGACCATTGTTACGGCAAACAGAACGGTAAAAATATATTTAGAGATGACTCCGCCTTTCCAGGTGCCAAGGCCTGTCATAGCCAGATCGACACCGAAAGCAACCAGCGGAAGAATTGCGCCAATATAGACCCAATTACTTTTGTCCTTTTTACAGAAATATTCTTTTACAAGACATCCAAGTAAAATCACATTCACGATTAACTGCAAAAAAGCCCAGTAGAACCATGTATCGTAAAAGAGCAGATCTGTTATCATCGGAATAACCAAAAGAAGTGCATCTGCCGCACCCAGGCAAATGACAGTGATAACACCCGTCTTTTTGCTGGTAACCAGAAAATAAACAATTACCATTGACAGAAAGAGCATATATAACATCATTGAGCTTCCCAAGAGTGTTGTATTGGAAACAACGGAGTCATTCCAGAGGGAAACGCCTCTTGCGCTGTAAGCAAAGTAAATGCCGGCAAATATGATCACCGTACCCAAAAGCCAAAAAATCCGGCTGTTTTTGATGTGAATTAATGTAGAAAACAACGCAATACCAAAGAACACAAGAGAGACGATTATAAAAAAAAGTCCTGTGTTTCTTTGGAATTCACCACTTTTCAATACACTTTTTTCAAAATCAAGCCCTGACCAAAGTGCCATACCTGACAGCAGCTCGTCAATTGCGTTTTCGTTTCCGAAGGTATGAGGATTATGAACCAGGATTTCAATCGGCTCCTCGCCTTCGCTCGCAAAGGAATGCGCAGACCAATACGCAGCGCAAGTAGATTTTCCATACAAAGGATTTTCTGAATCCATTACATAAGGTTCATTTTCACCCTCATAAAAAGTCAAACTGATATGGTCTGTGTAGAGTGCTATCGGCATGTCTCCACGATAAAGACCAACATACTCGCCATCGGGTGTCAGCATATGGAAATTGCCGCGCAAGGTAACATCGCCTTTAGTTGACGAAATATGTTCTCCTTTCACAATCTCCTGCCACGGGCCGTCGGCAATACGATATTCACCATCAAAATACACCTGTGCCACCAAAGCAGGTATAGCTTGATTGCTGGTTGCGTTGCCATGCCACAACAGTAAGAGCGCTAAAAGAAGTATCACTATTGCGCCAATTGCCTGCAAATATGAATGTTTGAATATAAATCTGTTTTTTAAATTGGTCATATGCTTAACCTCCGAAGATCGGTTGGACGTTTTTAGGCATAAATTTTATAATTTATTCTATCACAAAAGCATCGTTTTTTCAATACATACAGAAAACTTTTACAGACAATTCGATATTGGTCCTCTTTTATTCAAAGGGTAACACATCTGTAGGAAAAAGTGCCCGGCGTTACCAACTCATGCAAAATTTATAAGCCCCTGACGAAGCAGGAGCTTATAGAAAACAAAAGAGTTTTCAGACCCTATTTCCTTGTTTAATGCGCTTAAAAATTTGATCCGTAAAACCGTTTTTACGACACCACTGCAACCTTCCCTTTTTTTGAGGTAAAACGCCTTGTAAAATAAGAAAACGAAGATTGAAAGGTTAATCGGTAACGATCTCGTACTCCAAATCGAGAATTCCGCCGAACTCCACGATATTCGTATACCCCGGATTGACCAGTTTCTCAGAAGCTTCTTTACTGCGTTGTCCGTAATGCTATGCAGCGACAGATTGTCTTTAGGGTTCTTTTGAATGAATCCGATGGCTTTGTCAATTAAGTTTTTGTTTTCCATAAAATCATCTCATTTCTGTGACTACATTATTTCCAATAATATCACATTCCTTTAATTTTATATAACACCGCTGTTAAAATATAACTATTTCTAAAAACCTAATGGTTTCCAACTTGACACGAGCAAGAGGTATTCTTGGTGCGGAGGCTAAATCTTCACGATTGCAGATCCCGTCATCCTATACGACATTTCTGCAGACGTAGTCTATGGAATTATCTACCGGATAACAACTTTATCTTAACAAAAGCAGGCTCGATCGAAATGATCAAGCCCGTTTTTGTTATTCGCAATAAAAGTAACCATCGTTTGTTGTAACATTAAGAATGCCGTAGCAAGAAAGAGTCGTCTTCGGATCTGTGTTTTGGGTGTATCGGTAAGGCCACCAAAATAAGAAGTCTTCGGGTACTTGATCGATCGGTGTATCCGGGAGATAGAAGATGAATTCTGTACATTCAGTCTGGTTCAGTGGATCAGTCAACCCAGCGGGCTCGCTGGCAATATATCGTATGCCATCCTCTATCCATTCTTCGCCAACCTTATTTTCGGTTTTTACATCCGTCAACGTCATCTTGTAGGAATACTCATTCAATTGTTCAATATTCTTAAACTTTCCGGAGAAATTACAAACGTATGCACTGCCTTTTGGATATGCTTCCCCCATTATTCCCATCTCTGAATCGAGATACGAACCGATAAATGTGCCGTCACGGTTTAATACCATCTCCGATCGCCAACCACCCGCACCGGAGAGAAAGAAAAACTCTGCACTTTCTTGCGGTAAGGGGAGCTGAATGGATTCAAGTGGAATCATCTCCGTTGATTCATCTGTCGTTTCGGATGTATCAGAAGGAAATGTTTCCTTTTTGGAATCGTTTGTGGATATATCCGTATCGTTTGTCGCATCGGTATTACAAGAAGAACAACACAACAAAACCACTACAAGAAAAATAGTCAGAAACTTTTTCATACAATCATCCTCCTTTTTACATATTATAGCACACCACTATTTTAATGTCAATGTTTATCGAAATTGCTGTGTCCTGTATTGGGATTCGACAAAACGGAAGTATTCACGGTGTAAGCTCAGACACAGTCACGATAGCCCCCGCATTTTAGGTACTATTCTTCATAAAAAACTTTGGGTTTGTTCGCCAAAACTTTGGGTTTGTCCGTAATATTATATCCGAAATACCGCTTAAACAAACGGCTTACGTAATTTGGATCCGCATAACCGTATTGAAGACACGCTTCCTTTAAGTGAATGTTTTCTTTATACATAATCGATTGAATATTTTGAAGCTTCATATAATTTATGTACTTCATTACCGTAGTATTTTCGTTCTTTTTAAAAATGCTGCAAAGATATTCTGGGGAAATCGATAGATAATCTGCCACCTCCCCCTGAGTAATTCGCTGTTGAATGTTCTGGTGAATATATTCTTTCGCGTGTTTAATATATAACAGTTCACTGGGGATGGGTATATTTTTGTTTTTACGATTACAGTCGTCTATTTCACAGACAAGAGCAAAAAATTTTTCGGCACACCGAGAGGGAGATTCGCGGTAATATAGCTGATTCAGAATAAAATCGTCAATAATATTTCGGATTTTTGCCGTGTTCATAGAAGCAGGTGTAACACTCGGCAAAAACAATCCCGGTGACCTCGAAGATACGGTTTGATATTTCACGTTAAAAAAAACGGTATAATGTTTATGAAATGTCCCAGCAGTTATCAAACTCTGCGAACGGTATAAATTACAAAACACATCATCTTTTTTCACGTGATGCGTTACTCCTTCGAATGTGCAGAAAAGCTCTCCCTCCTTCAGATAAGTGATCTCAATACAATCTTCCTTCGGGTTAAAAGTCGACGAATAACGATCGGCACTGTAAATATGTGAAAACTGAATGCTGGGTAGAGAAATGAACTCAAACGCTTCCACAATAAATCACCTCCCGCTCAATAGTAACATATTATCTTAATTTTGTCAAGATTTATTGATTTTGTATATTTACAATCCGAGCGCAAAAATATATGATATTAAATAAGTAGATTACTAAAATATAACATAGGAGGTTCTATGAAGATTTTCGAACTGCTTGATGCGGAATTATACGCTCCGCAGAAACGGTCATACGCTCCCGAATACTTCCGATATCTCGGATATATCAAAGACTACGCAGCCTCTCCCGCATTCTTTCGGGCAAACGCGGCGTATTCCCTCTTCACAAACCCCGAACCGGTTATTTTAAAACACGAACTCCTCGCCGCAAATACCCTTTGTCTTTACACAGATGTGGACGAGTTTGTTTTAAAATACGCCGAGCAGGTTGCAGATTACTTTTCAAGACGGAAATTCTGGACGAACGGTGACCACTATGCACCCGATTACGGAGAAATTTGTCGCATCGGTCTTCCCGGCCTTCTTGATAAAATTGATTCCTCGCTCAAAAAATACGAGGACGACGAAAAGAAAACCGAAACTCTCCGCTCGATGCGCCACGCCCTCTGCGGTTTTATGGAAATGATCGAAGGTTACGCTAAAAAAGCGGAAGCGTGCAAGGCGGACGAATCCTATGATACGTCGAGACTGGATTTTATCATCAAAAACTGCAAGGCAATCGTAAACAGAAAGCCCGAGACCTTTGCCGAAGCGCTGCAGCTCATTTGCTTTATTCATGTAGCGTTCCGTATGGAAAGTCGTTCAGCCATGGCTCTCAGCCGTCTTGACCAATTCTTATACCCGTACTACAAAGCTGACATCGCCGCAGGAAGAACCACCGACGAGAGTGTCATCGAACTTTTTGAAAACCTCTTTATCAAACTGAGAAAAGACACCGTCAATATTTGTATTGGTGGGCAGGATGAAAACGGAAACTGTCAAGTAAACGAACTCAGCTACTGTATATTAAAAGCCGTTCGTAATTGCAATATTCCGGGGCCTAACCTCTCTCTCCGCTACACGCAAAATACCCCAGACGAGTTCCTTGACGAATGCCTTAAAGTAATCGGTACGGGACTTGGATACCCGGCAATAATGAATGACGACGTCAACATCGCCGCATTGAAAAAATACGGGTACGAAAACCGCGACGCATGTAATTATTCTATGGTTGGTTGTATTGAGAATTTCATCACGGGAAAACAGGTTCCGTGGACGGACGGACGTTTTGACGTTCCGAGATATTTTGATTATATTTTCAACTCCGGCGTCAGCCATACCAATAATTCCGTCGGACCCGATACGGGAAGCATTGAAAACATCCATACAATGGACGAATTTATGGATATTTTCAAAAAACAACTCACGTTCGGCGCGGCAGATTACGTTGCCAGATTCAATCATTTCAATAATAGCATCAATCAGGAATGCTATCCCGAGCCGTTCCTCTCCCTCTTCTGCGACGATTGCATCGGTCGTGGACTGGATATCAACAACGGCGGAAGTATCTATCCGTCCGTTCACGGCGCTTGTCTGATGGGAATCGGTACGACCGCAGACTCTCTCGCCGCCATCGAAAAGGTCGTTTTCATCGACAAACAAGCCACTCTCTCCGATATCAAAAACGCGCTTAACGCCAATTTCGAGGGATACGAAGAGCTACGCAGAAAATTACTTGATGCTCCGAAATACGGAAACGACGATGATTTTGTCGATAAATATGCGGTATGGTTCCTTGATTACTTGACATCCCTGTTCAATCAGTACAGAACCCGTGACGGTGGATATTTCTATACGGCAGCTGCCGCTAATACGAATAACATCTGGGCGGGAAAGAGCATCAACGCCACCCCTGACGGCAGACTTCGAGGCGCCCCCCTTTCCGATGCTGCCTCTCCGACATATGGCAAAGATATCCGCGGTGTCACCTCCACATTCAATAGCGTAACAAAACCGGACTATACCAATGCGGCAACCGGTTCTGTTATCAATCAAAAATTCTCGCCCGTCATCTTTTCGGACGAAAAACGCCCTCTGCTTCTTGCGCTGATCAAAACGTATTTCAAAAAAGGCGGTCAAGAAATTCAAATCAACGCTACCTCACGTGAAATGCTTCTTGATGCAATGGAACATCCCGAGAAATACGAAAATATGGTCGTTCGCGTATCCGGTTTCTCCGATTACTATACAAAACTAAACCGCGACGTTCAGCTCGATATTCTGAACAGAACACAACACGACGAATAATTTAGGACAAATTATGGATATCATTATTTTCAGCGGTCAAAGTAATATGCAGGGACAAAGTGAGAGGCTGTCGGACTCCTCCCCCGTTTCCGGTGCTTACGAATATAAGTGGCTTGACGACGAGATCGTCCCCCTCAAAAATCCCGTCGGCGAAGATATTAAATACGATAAAACACGCGGAGTTCCGATTCTTGATACGACGAATCTCAGAGAGTGGCTCTCTCATCACGCGATGGGTAGTGCATGCTATGGACATACCAATCTGGTTCCTGCGTTTTGTAAAACGTATCAGGAGATTACCGGACATAAAGTCCTCGCCGTACACGCCGCCAAAGGAAGTACATGTATTACCAATTGGCTCCCCGGTGAAAAAACATACGAAATACTCTGTGAAAAAGCTCTTGCAGCACAGAAAAAAGTGTCTGTGGATCGCGTGTTTTTTGTATGGCTGCAAGGCGAAAGCGATGCTATTATCGGATGCAGCAAAGATAATTACAAAAACTCCCTGGCAATCCTCTGCGATGCTCTTATGCGGGATATCGGTATCGAAACATTCGGGATCATACGCGTAGGACGTTTTACCGGAGACGAGCGTGATACTGAGATCATTGCGGCACAGGATGAGATCTGTGCAGAAAATGAAAAATTCCTTATGCTTTCCGACATCGCCGTTCAACTCAACGAAATGCCGGAATATATGCATCCGCAAATCCGCGGACATTACAGCGCACTGGGACTTGAAAAACTTGGCACGGAAGCTGCTAAAACCCTCGCAGAATTTGTGATGAAAAAATAACCGCATACGCCACCCTGCAGAATGTTGCACAAGGCCGCAAAAAAAAAAACAGTCTTGTGCCATTTGGCTTCGGGTTCTGAAGGATGGTTTTGCAAGAATACGGTATATTTCGTAAGAGATATGCCGTATTCTTGCTTTTTGTTATTATTTGTGCTATAATAAACTCAACGCAAAGTTGAATGAAGTTCATTTTTAAGTCGCTTCTTTTTGTGTAAATAGCATGCGATAATATAAGCACAAACCCAAGCCCAACAAGGAGGTTCGATTATGAAAGAAACTATGGGTCAGATTATACGCCGATTGCGAAAAGAGAGAAATCTTACACAAGAAGAACTCGCCGAGCAACTTGGTGTTACTTTTCAAGCTGTTTCAAAATGGGAGAATGATACCGGAATGCCCGATATTTCGCAGGTCGTTCCGATAGCGCATGTGTTTGGAGTAAGTACGGACGTTTTGTTTGGAACGTTTGGGGCGAATGATACGGAAGAAGTTTGGAAAATTGTCAATAATGCTCAAGCACTTCTTTCGCGCCCACTTACCTCAATAAGTCTTTATCAAAAGTTCCTTGCTATAAAAGAAGGATTGAAGCTATATCCAAACAATACAATACTGCTTATGCACTGTTTGGAAACGGGTATTGCACTCTCCTATCCCGAAAACGACGAGCTTTATGATCCTGAACACGCAGAGGATATCTACAAAGAATGTGTTAGATATGCTAATCTTGTTATCTCATATTCAAAGAACATTTCAGACGTTTTGCGCGCTCATATGATAATGGTTATTTTGCACTCGGCGTATGGGAATTTTGAGAAAGCGTGGTTTCATGCAGAACAATTTCCATATCGTGCAGATTTCAATAATCATGTAATGTACGCATACTATGCGCATTGGAAAAAGGATTACAAGCGTGAAGCCCAAAGCTGCCAATATGGATTTGTGCACTATCTTGAGGGGATGCTGAATATAAACGTAAAGCTTGCAAAAAGCTATATGTTGCAAGAAAAATATAAAGATGCAGCAAGTGTCTTGGAAACCTCTCTTGAATTGATACAGTGTATTTTTAAAGATAATGAGGTTTTGCCGCCAATTCATCATCGTGAGCATGGCGATCTTTATGCACTTCTTGCAGAGATTTATCTAAGAGAGGGAGATTCTGATACAGCGCTATCGTATCTTGAAAAAATGGTGAATTACGATTTAAATGATTATGCGACGATAGATAATAATACTAAAACAATAACTCCACTTTTGAATTCGATCCCTCACGGATTGTACCACAAGAGGATTGATAGACATCAGAATTTAGTAACCAAGCTTACTGATCCTCGATTTGAATCCTTAAAAACAAACGAAAGGTATCAAATGCTGATCAATTTGGTCAACGAATGATTGTAGCCTCCGATAGGGAAAATCCTTGTCGGAGGCTTGTTGCATAATTTGAATCGAATCACCACATTAGTGGTGAGTAAGTGCGCTCTTTTGGGACAAAAAAGCCTCCCTTGTGTAAAGGGAGGTGGCACGGCAACGCCGTGACGGAGGGATTGTAAAAGTTGAAATTTATACTCAAACAATCCCTCAGTCAGCTTCGCTGACAGCTCCCTTTACACAAGGGAGCCTCTGGCTGTAACCGTTTGTCTTTCTGTTACTTTATTGTAAAAACTGTCCTTAAGAACCCGAAGCGTTCGACGGGGGGGGTTTATCTCCCGCTATCCTCTTTTTTAAAATAATAGACAACGTTGAATACAAGGGAGCACAGTATGAGACAAAGTGTACTGTACAGTACGTTTTCAAAATCACGGAACACATATCCCGATGCCAATACAATAACGGAATCCACGATAAGAAAGATATATCCACCACGTACGTGCGGGAATTTTCTTTGAATGAGTCTGACAATGATATCTGTTCCCCCGGTCGTTGCCTGTTCACGGAACACGATCCCCATCCCGATTCCCGTAACGGCACCACCAAAAACAGACGCGGTGTATGTGTCTACCAAAAAAGCAAGTCGGAGGCCAAGCGGTCTTAGGAAGACAAC
>JAZRNC010000322.1:0-5855 GCA_045647965.1 Eubacteriales bacterium
GTCGTTTTCGTCGTACATACCGCGCAAATTTGGATACGCATCCAGCATCGACTTCTTCGCCTCAAAGCGTTCGTCCTCGACAAGCTCGCACCCTACACGGATCCACGCGCCTTCACAGAAGGCGCAGATTTCTGCCTTGGAATTTGCCGCGAGCTGGTGGCTTGTGGGCTTGACCTTGCCCGTCTGTATGTAGAGCTTGCCCTCAAACTCGTTGACCGTGCCGAAAGGGCGCACTCTGGGCTGATCGCCTTCTACGGTTGCAAGATAATAAACTGACGCTTTTTTCAGAAAATCAAGTACTCTTTTCATAATCGTTCTCCTTCTTTATCATCCAAATTTTAGTCCGAATCACTTTTTCCGATATTACATCTTGAACATAATGTCTGCAAATTCTCAAGCGTTGTTTCTCCACCTTTTGACCAAGGAATGATATGATCAATATGTAATTCCACCGCGGGATCTTTTGCCGGCGAAGCTCCGCAAGCGCAACACTTGAAATTATCTCTTTTTAGCACCTGATATCGTAACTTGTCAGAAATTACACGGGTGTTTCTTTTTGTCTGCACAGGAACAGTCGATTTTCTTGATTTTGTCATTCCACAAATATGACATTTCCTCAACCATATGTCGCAACCGTTTGCAAGATATTTATGACCACAGTCAAGGCATTCCATTTCATAGCTTTTTGCGCTGATATGCGTTTCGGACACACCTCTGTACCCAAGATTCTTTTGATTGTTTTTATTTATATATCCTGCATCTATTGTCTTCATAATATGACTCCAAAATCAAATCGCTTTCTTACGGAGCATAATCCTTTATAATCTCCATAATATCGCGCTCATACACGTTTCCGTCGAGAACGTCGCCGTTTGGCTCGAACGACACACAGCGTACGTCGCGCGGATTGTCCACATACGGATTTTCGGGACGCTCGTCCGCAAAATACTCTGCAAGATATTTGGACGCGTTTCCCTCGGGGAAAATGATATTTCCATCTCCCACGGGAATCTCCATATCGGCCAAGCTCTCGAGAATCTCTCTCGTTTTTGAGTTATACAGATTGTCATCCGTAACGCTCACCAGCCATGCAGGCTGAAGGCGAATCGGGATGCTGCACTTCTTTGCTTCTGCAGCAAACTGCTTCACCACGTCAAGCGGTATCGTTTCCTGATGGAACGCATCCACTGACAAAAGCAGATCGTTCACACCGCACTCGGCAAGTCGCTCCGCGACCTCACGGACCCTATCGAAATTCTTTGAAAAATAGCCGTTGGTAATGACTTGGCGTTTGAGAATATTCAGTTCCTTTGCGAGCGTCATAATTGCACAAACTGCATCGGGATACAGAAGCGGCTCGCCACCAAAGGTCATCACGGTTTTGACGTCGTACTCTGCCGCTATCTTACGCACCGCATCCGCGGCAATTTGCGGATCGATCTGCTCACCGCAAGAGCTGTGTTCCCCCTCGGAACAGTGCTTGCATCGCCCCGTACAAGCGTAGGTCACGACGAATTCGATTTTGTTTAGATTTTTGAGGTATTGGTTCATATTTTACTTAGAGTAAGCGGCAATCGCATTAGCCGCAAACTCGGCAGTCCCTTCACCATACTTGTCGATGTTCTTTTTGAACCGTTCGTCGCAGACGTACATTTTGCCAAGTCCTGCGAGGATCTCGTCGGTACAGGTGTAGTAGTTGCCGGTAATATACGCCTGAAGCTTGGCGACAAGTGCCTGTGCCTCGGTAGAATCGGCACTCGCCCCGCTGTCCTTGCATGCGGCAAACTCGGCAAAAATCGCCATCAAGCCGTCATTTGCCTCTGCCCATTTTTCTTTTGTGTAGTTCTTTGTCTTTTGCTCGTGCTCGCGGTATGCATCGGTGTCGCCCCAACGCTCGCAAGCTTCGGTTTCGTAATCTTTATTCATCTTAAAGCCCTTTATAATATCTCTCAATCAAAGCCGCCATCATTTTGCGGCGTTCCAACAAGAATGCATCGTAAAAAGATACATCCATAGTTTCGATATTACCTGGAATACAATTCTCCTCAAGATTCTTTGCGAGAAGTTCAGCATCCGAGATATTACCGAGTACGATATCTTTTGTTTCACATTGCTGCTTTGCTCTCATGAAATATGCGCACGGTGCATCATCGCTTATAGCCTTATTTACCTGTGTATCAAGATATATATAGTTGGCAACCTGATTGTATTTCGTTTTGTTATCGACACCGTTGCTCTTAAGGTAAGCTCGAGGGAAGATATGATGGACATCGCCGGAAATCGTTATGAGATCCGATATCTTTGTGCCGTTCATGAGCATAGAATTGCAATTCAGATTGATCTGCGCGGCAATAAATGTATTGAATGCCGGGCTGTTTACAGAGGAAGTCTCGAGATTCTGCGGCAATGTAATTGTCCAGAAGGTATCGGACAAGGACGAAGCTTCGACATCGGCAAGAAAATTCAAAAATCCCTTTTCTGCTATGCTACGCATATCTCTGTCCATAACTGATTCAGGGGAACCTATGTATCTCTGTGTAAGGGTCGACATAATGAACCATTTTTGAACGTAACGCTTGATTTGGGCATTTGGAATCGTCGGATCGTCAAGCAACATCAAATAGAGCGTATATGCAAAATCAAGTGTCATTGCAGAATTCAAAAGTTTATTTGAGATGAATCCTGCTCCTTTGATCGCCATAATAAACTGATCAAAGTTATACTCGTTAATAAAGTTCTGAATTCCTTTGTCGAGCTTTTGATAGGAACTATCCACGATATCATCGCGATATTCTTTCGTTTCAAAATCTCTTCCTGAAAGAAGACTAACAAGGTCTGCGAGCTTTCCTCTGCGGAACTGGTGCATAAACGATACGCGAAGCATATCACCGTAATCGGGGTCGTATATATCGTCGTAATCTTTAGCGAGCCACTTTATTTTATCTGCATATGGGGACGATTGAAATTCTTTATCATGAGTCATATGCGAATAAAACTCCGGCTTGGCTGCAAGATGGCAGAAATAGTCAACAGTCTTTCTGAGCACATTACCACCATGCTCTATATCTGCCGCCATTTTCGACATTACAAAATCAGACTGGCTCAGTGCTGTACCTTTTGAGTTAATACGAATAAATATCTCAGTTACCTCATCGATATCGAGAGAATGGTCCAACTCGATAACACCAATTTGACGGTTGGCTATGCCTTTGAGTTCATTGACCGCTTTATTTACTTCATTGGGCTTAACTCCTTCGTTGGCGGCACAATATGTAATAGCAAAATCAAATGGATCAAAATTACTGTCAAATACGACAGATATATCAGGAATCCATTTTTTGTCCTTCAAATGCGAAGCATCTTGAACTGCAAAACGCTTAGATGCATCCGTTGCAAGAGGATTGAATGCTATTTTGATTCTGTCAAGATTGAAATCTTCATCGAGGACCTCTTTGCCCGATATTGCAGCCATAAGTGCGGTTACACGCTGCTGGCCGTCAATCAAGACTTTTTTACCATTAGCCTTGCCGCCATCCTTAGTCTGGACATCTGGATTTTTCCAGGTTATAATGTATCCAGTCGGATAGCCATTATAGAGCGAGTCAATAAGGTCTCTTACCTGACTTCTTTTCCAAACGAAAGGGCGCTGTATTTCGGGTATGACAAAATCTTCGGCTTCAATTAAACCAAGTATAGCGCTTATCGAGTATTGCATTAGAGTGAATTTTTCGCCTGTCATATTTTTATCCTCTTGTTTCAATTATTTTCTTTAATATCTCTTCATCTGCTGGACAAAACTCATATTTCGGAATCTCGCTCGGCGTGATCCACCTAATATCGATATGCTCTAACTTCTGCGGCTCGCCTTCAGCAATAGTGGCATTGAACAACGTCAGATGCACCGTCAAATCGGGATATTCGTGGATAACATCCATAAACACATCACCAACGGAAAGTGTCACGGCAAGTTCTTCCTGACATTCTCGAACAAGTGCGTGTTCTTTTGTTTCTCCTGGCTCAACCTTGCCTCCAACGAACTCCCAGAGGAGTCCACGTGTTTTATGGGCTGGTCGCTGACATATCATGAATTTTTCACCCTGCCATATAAGGGCGGCTACTACTTCGGTCATCATTTTTCTATCATCCTATAGAACGCTTGGCCTTTAACAACAGATAATCCTTGTTGCTATTCGCAGGTCGTATACGAGCTAAAATGTGGTCACACACTTCGGGAGACCAATATATCGTCAAGAAGTTTCGTGCCCTTGTAATTGCTGTGTAAAAAATGTTATGAGTAATTCTGTCCTCTGATTCATCTGCTATAACGATTTTTACAGAGTCGAATTCAAGCCCCTGGGATTTGTGAATAGAAACCGCGTATGCAATTTGGAACGGCACAATATGGTGATTGGTGGTTTCCTCATTGTCACTGGAATAGGGTTTTCTTCTGTTCACAGCAAAAGCAACGTGAGATTTTTTGTTTTCGGATTGTAACAAAGATAATCCGTCTTCAAACTCCACGTCATCTTCTGTAAGTTCCACATCTACTTCGACAACAAAATACACGGTTTCGCCACGATCTTCAATATCTATAATTTTACCCTTTAGGTTATTATACAGGCACGAGAAACGCTCTGAATCATTGAAAAGAATAGGATCACCCTTCTTGAATTGCCAAACGCCAATTGAAACAGCCGAAGAGTGATTACTTAACTGCAACAGCTTGTTTATATTATTCAAGCCGTACAAGCCATTATAGTTTAAGCACAAAATAATCTCATCATCGTCTTTTCGCTGGAAAATATCCTCGTCAATGGGATGAGAGTAGTCGCTACGAACCATTCTCTCCAATGCGACATTCACATCTTGCATATTTCGAACTTCGTCCCATAGTTTCCTCAAGTATGTATCGGTACTTCTATATGGGGTAATAAGTTCGTGACAGCATTCCGCCGGCATTACATTTTTTACAATAGAAAACCAGTTGCCGAAACCTATCGCTTCAATTTGGTATGTATCACCCATTAATACCAGGGCGGCATTACCCAATCTGTCCAATATCTTTATCAGCTCCTGATTCTGCACTGTACTGCACTCGTCCACAACAATCAAATCGTATTCGGAGAACTCGTATCTAGCCTTTTTTGTAAACTGGTCAATCGTCACAAACTCATCCTCTTCATTCTTGAACACAACTTTCCTGCGTAGGTTCTCGACCGCCGGATGTGTTTTGGCAAGAAAAATGCGTTTCTTATCAAGCAGAAGATGACTTATATGATTTACCAGGGTTGTCTTTCCTGTTCCGGCGGCACCGTAAACAAAGTGAACGCGAGAAAGCAAAAACATATTTACGAGGATTTTCTTTTTGATTGGGTCGTCCAATCGAACGCCCTCGGGTAATGCCTCTAGTTCTCCTACTGCAAATTCGGAAAATGCACTTGAAACCGCTGAAAAAGGCTCCGATGCTAGGTCTTTGAGTACCTCGATAATTTTGTATATTCCTTCTTCATGCTCGTTTATAAAGAGATGGTTCTTATAAACGCCTATTTCGGATGCGGGTTTAAAACCCGAATACAAGCTGTTATTAAATTCTTCAACCAGTGCAAGCACTTCTTCTTGTGTGCCGAAACTCGTCAACTCCTCTATAGGCGTAAACAAAACATGATTGCTGTAAGTGTTGTTGTCGATATATCGCTTTAGCAATTCCGCTTTGTGTTTTGATGCATCAATGCACGGATACAAATCGTATAAGCTCGTAATATGTTTACGCGGATAAAATGCATACGGCTGCTTGTCAAAAGGCATACACTTGGATGACATATTAAAGTCGGAGGCCAAGCGGTCTTAGGAAGACA
>JAZRNC010000323.1:0-2761 GCA_045647965.1 Eubacteriales bacterium
AAATTGTCAAGCTCGGGCTGTGCCGTACCCAGTTCCCATTTCGAGATCGCTTGACGGGATACGCCGAGGAGTTCTGCGAGCGCATCCTGCGATAACCCTGCTTTTTTACGGCAGGTATAAATTTTTTCATTCAGTTTCATATAACGAGTCCTTTCCATTTTGCTTTGCGCTTTGTGCGTGTGGTTCCGTGTGACCGTTTTGATTTTACACGAAAAAAGACTCTCATTCAAGCGATTGTGGTATGTATTTTCGCAACCGTTGGTAGCAAAACGGCAAAAATCAGATTTTTTTCATCCAATTGCCGTGGTTTACCTTGTAATAAGCGACGATACATTTTAGAATTTGGTCGGACTTTAAGCAAATGAAGATAACGACGGGGGAAAGATGGAAGACGAACGCGGCAAGGAAAGAAGCCGGAAGAACGATCCCCCACATAAAGATCGTGTCGTTGTATAGTACGAATTTTGTATCCCCACCGCCGCGAACGATTCCGCAAAGCACGGGAGCTTCATACGCTGTACCGACGACGGTGACGGACAGGACGGTCATAAACTGCAGTGCCAGTTGACGGGTCTCTTCTTCGATGTTGTAGAAACCGATGATGACATCCTTGAATACAAAGAGGAGAATGCCCGTAGCAAGACCGAGTCCAAGGAAGATGAGCTGGAGAACCTTGGCGCGGTGCGAAAGCTCAGCCTTTAACGCGTCAGCAGAAACGGAAGCGGTGGATTCACCGAGCGTTTTGCCGATCATGATGGCTGCGGCTGTGGAGGAGGCGAATATGAAAACGGTCAGGATCTGGAACAGCGTAGAGGCAATACTGTTTGCGGAAATAACGGAATCGGTCAGACGTCCGAGAATGGAGGTCTGCAGTCCCATCGCCACACCCCAAAGCGTTCCTGAGAGAACGACGGGGAGACTCACTTTAATGAATTTACGCGTGATCTCTGCTTCCGTCTTCAGAAAATCCATGAATTTTGCGCGGAGTTTCTTGTCAAAGAACGCAATATAGACGACGATGATCAAAAATTCCACAATTCGTGAGATGAGCGTAGCGATCGCGGCACCGCGGATACCGAGTTCGGGGGCACCGAAGTGTCCGAAGATCAGGATGTAGTTTAAAACGCCATTGATGACGAGAGCGGCGCAGGAGTTGGCAAATCCGATGTACGCACACTCGACGCTTCGCAGCATTCCGAGAAGGACCTGCGTAGCGGAGAAGAAAAGATAGGAGAGGCATACGATCTGCAGATACTTTGCGGCTTCTTCGATCACGTACGGTTTGTCGGTGAAGATACCGAGAACGTAGTTCGGAAAGATCAGCGCCACAAGGGTGAGCAAAAGCGAAAAACCGAGAGCAAAACGAAGAGCCGTAGCGGCGGTTCGTTTGATGGAGTCGATGTTGCCCTCTCCCCAGAAGCGGGAGGCGATGACGACGGTTCCGTCCGCGATTCCCGTTACGAGCATATGAAGAAGAAATTGGATCTGATTGACGATGAAAACGCCCGATAAAGCCAGTTCCGAGTAGCGGCCGATCATTACGTTGTCAAGAAGATTGACGCTGTACACGATGATGTTCTGCAGAGCGATCGTCAGCATAAGGCGGAAAAATCTCCGCCAGAAATCACGGCGTGATGCGGCGGAGGAAATAGACAATGATGTGTTCATAAAAAACTCCTTGGATACGGGACGGAGAATATTTGTTTCAGACAAATAGCGAAAAATCTTTATGTAAACAGAGCGGGGAACATAGAAGAGGGTTTATTTTCTCAGTTCCCGCTGGCGGGACAGATTGAGTGAGCCTTCCGGTAGCGCGTAGAGGTGATCGAGGCTCTTGCCCGTTCCGATCGCAACGCACGAGACGGCATTTTTTGCAATGCGCGTTTTTACACCCGTGGCGTATTCGATCAGTTGGTCAAGACCGTAGAGGAGACAGCCGCCTCCCGTCATAACGATGCCTCTTGCTAAAATATCTCCGATCAGCTCAGGGGGCGTTCTCTCGATCACGGAGCAGACCGCTTCCACGACGGCGGTAATCGGTTCTTCCAGTGCGTCGGGCATTTCTTCCGAGGAGAGTTCCACTTCCCTTGGCAGTCCCTGAATGAGACAGCGGCCTTTTACGCGTATCGTGCGTGATTGTTCGCGCGGCCAGACAGATCCGATGCGAATCTTGATATCTTCCGCCGTTCTTTCACCGATGAGGACGTTGTGTTTGCGTCGAACGTAGCGGATGATCGCTTCGTCAAACTTGTCCCCGGCAACTTTGATGGATTCCGACACGACGACACCACCAAGGGAAATGACGGCAATATCCGTCGTACCACCTCCGATATCGACGACCATATTTCCAACGGGAGCGGAGATATCAATGCCTGCACCAATGGCGGCGGCAACGGGTTCTTCGATAAGATACGTACGTTTTGCACCGGCTTGTGTTGCGGCATCAACTACGGCACGTTCTTCCACCTCGGTAATACCGGAGGGGACGCAGATAATAACACGCGGCTTGAAAAGCATCGTACCGCACGCTTTTTTTATAAAATACTGGAGCAGTTTCAGCGTAATGTCGTATTGACTGATGACTCCGTCACGAAGGGGGCGAATGGCGGTTATGTTGCCGGGTGTACGGCCGAGCATAAGCTGCGCCTCGCGACCCACTTTTAGGATCTTGTCGGTGTTTTTATCGACGGCAACAACGGAGGGTTCTTTGGTAACGATCCCTTTTCCTTTAACGTAAACGAGCACCGTTGCCGTGCCGAGG
>JAZRNC010000324.1:0-3185 GCA_045647965.1 Eubacteriales bacterium
ACCAGCCAAGTGAAAGCCGGTGGTTTTGATTTGTGTATCGTTACGTTGAAATTATGGAGTAATTTTAAAATCAAAGGATAATTTCGTGTCCGACTCTTGCCGATTCGTAGATAGCGTCCAATATTTTGATCATATTGAGGCCCTGTTCGGGAACGTAGTCAGGAGCTTTGCCTTCGGTGATGATATCTACAAAATGGAGGAGAGCGGCATTGTGACCATTCACATTCTCGAGTTCAGGTGTTAAGTCGACCAAATTTCCGTCCTCTTCCGTATGGATCATATAGCCGTCTGAACCCCAAGAAATACCGGCTTTATCACCGCGGAGCTGTACAAAGGTTTGTTCGGCTTTTATATTGGAAGCCCAGCTGAATTCGATCTGCAAGCATGCGCCGTTTTCAAAACGGATAAAGCCCATGGCAAGATCCTCGACGTCAAACGTGCCGTTATCTTTTGCTTCACCGAAGGAAGAGTGAACGGAGTCACTGGACGCTGTGTTTTCTGCGAACTTGTTGAAGGTACATCCGCTGACGGAAATAGGCTTCGGGTTGCCCATAAGCCACATAGCAAGGTCGATCATATGGACACCGAGGTCGATCAGAGGACCGCCGCCACTTTTTGCCTTGGTTGTGAACCATCCACCCTTACCGGGGATACCGCGACGGCGGATCCAACCGCAACGTCCGCAGTAAATCTCACCGGCTTTGCCTTCCTCGATGAATTTCTTTGCGTGCTGAGAGAAAGCGTTATAACGGTTGTTACGCATTACCATCAAAACAGCACCGGATTTTTCGGAAGCGTCCTTCATTTTCTGTGCTTCGATGGCATTGATGGCATCCGGCTTTTCGCAGAATACGTGAATACCGCGTTCCAGCGCATAAACAGCAATGATGGAATGAAAATCGTTGGGGGTAGCAATGTCAACGGCATCGGGCTTGAGGGTATCGATCATTTCCTTAAAGTCCACAAAGATGGGAGTATCTTCGGGGAGGTTTCTCTGCTTGATCTGATCCCTACATTTTTCGGGAATGAGGTCGCATAAACCAACGACTTCTACCTTGGGGTTTGAAGCATGGCATCTCAGATGAACGTGTCCCATACCCCCGAGGCCAACGAGGGCAATTCGAAGTTTTTTGTTATTACAGCTCATAATCATAGTTCCTTTCTTATTATGATATAAATATCATTTTTGGTCTGTGTTTATTTTATATCACAATAAAGGATAAATGTCAACAATTTAGGAGATTTTTTTGAAAAAAAGTCGATGAAACAAAGTTTGAACGTTTATTGCGTCTTCAAAGAAACGACGATCGTCAATCAGCGACTCAGCGATATTGAAAATTTGTCGAAAGAGATTGAAAAAAGGAGCGGGGAAGAATGAACGGCACAAAAAAAGCAGAGGATAAAAACTCTGCTTAACGGTTTGATATAGTGGGATTTATTATTTAATGGAAGATTTTCTTTGTTCACACGGATAGAAAATAACATCCGCACGGGGGATCATTTCTCGGGGGGAGTGGAATTTTTGAGGCTTTTTTCTTTTTCCTCTGTGTGAATTTCCCAGTGGATAATAAACGCAAGCAATGCACGAATGAGAATGACGACGCCAAGAATCGCGAGCTCTTCCAGATTGTGAATGATTACCGTCTTGATGATTTCCGCACCCATCTTGAATTCGAGTGCCAAAGACAATGCTTTGCCCAAATCCACTACTACGTGGAATTGTTGTTTTTTCAAAAGGCATTTCGCAAGGCGTACGAGTGCGCGGCAAGAGCCGATGATGATAATCAGAATACCGACTAGCTCCAGGGTACTTGCGGCAATTTCTGCCAGAACATACAGCCCTTCTTTGTATTGTACGATAATATCATCAAGCATATAGAATTCTCCTTATTTTTTTACATATTCGTTCCAACCAGACGAGTACATCTGCGTACCGTCGTCCGTCACCCACATGGCCTCTGTTTCGGGAATGGATTCCACAAGCGAAAGTCCATCCTCCAGCGATATACAGAAAAGTGCAGTGGATAAAGCATCTCCAATGGCGGAATTCTTACAAATCACAGAGACAGATACCAATCCCTCGGCAGGCATCAGTGTGTCCGGATGAATAATGTGGTGATATGCTTTCCCGTCCACGTAATAATACCGCTGGTAGGAACCGCTGGTCACTACGGATAGGTCTTTTATGGACAAATAAGACAAATAGTCTTCACCATTTGGATTTTCGATTCCGATCGTCCACGGAGAGCCGTCCGACTTTGTGCCTACCGTGCGAATATTTCCACCAACGTTCAAAACGTATCCCGTAATCCCATTTTCTTCAAGATATTCGGCTACACATTCCGTGGTGTATCCCTTGGCAATAGCTCCCACATCCAATTTCATAAGAGGGTCTGTCAGAGTAACGGTACCGTTTTCACGATCAATAACCATATCGTCAATATCCGTGTGCTCCGCGGCAGCCTTCAGCTTATCCATAGGAGGCAATGCAGCACCGGCAGGATTGTCCATCCCCAGGCTGCGATAATCATGCCACAGGGATAAAACACTTCCCATCGCAACATTTACCATTCCACCGGTAACGTCATACATTTCACGGGCGAAAAGCAGCATATCGATAATGCTATCATCCACCCTTACCGTACGGTGGGCACCGTTTTGCAGATCGTTGATCGTACAAAGGTTTTCCATTCCGTCAAAACGGTGATATATGGTATACAGCCTATGATACTTTTCAAACTGTGCGAAGATTTCCTTCGCAATCACATCAAACTCTTCCTTCGTATTTTCGTAGCCCACGATCGAGATGACCGTATCAAAATATTCCATAGAATATGCGGAATATTTGTTTTTCTCCGGAGACATCGTGCACGAGGAAAGAAATGAGCACAGCAGTATATTTACCGCCAGTATTATACAATAGATTTTTTGTTTCATAATTATAATTAGACAAAAAAGGAGACGAGTCTCCTTTTTTGTCTGTATTCAATCGATTACTTTATTACTTAGTAGCAGCCTTTACAAAACCGGATGCATCGATGGTGCAGCCTGCGGTCTGAAGGTCAACATTCCCCTTACCGTCTGCATCAACAAGGCCTGCGATTTCAGATGCAGTCTTGCCAACACAAGCAGCATCAAATGCAGCAGCCTGTTCGAACCATTCCTTAGTTGCACCGCCATAAGCT
>JAZRNC010000325.1:0-12539 GCA_045647965.1 Eubacteriales bacterium
TGTGCAGCTTTCGGTAATGCACGGCGGAGAAACGGTTTTTGAGGAAATGGGAGAGATGCTGTTCACGCACTTTGGTGTGTCAGGGCCTCTCGTGCTTTCTGCGTCGTCAAATATGCAGAAGTATGCGGTGGACAGCTATCGGCTGTTCGTGGATCTAAAGCCCGCTCTGAGCCGTGAGGAGCTTGACAGACGCGTGCTCAGCGATTTTTCGAAATACGCGGCGCGGGATTTTGTGAATTCACTCTCGGATCTTCTGCCGCAGAAATTCATACCGTATACGATCGAGGCGTGCGGAATTGATCCGAGAAAGAAGACCGCCACGATCACGCGAGAAGAGCGCACACGGCTTGTCGATGTCTTGAAGGCGTACCCCATTACCCCGCGCGAATTTCGACCGATTGACGAAGCGATCATCACCTCGGGCGGCGTGGACACCACGGAAATTCATCCGAAAACGATGATGATAAAGAAAATCCCGGGGCTGTTTGTGGCTGGGGAGCTGATCGACGTGGATGCGTACACCGGTGGATATAATTTGCAGATTGCGTTTTCGACCGGAATGGCGGCAGGTGCGGCGGCAGCGGATTACGCGGCGTACGAAGCGTACGTTTGATGATGGGATCAACGGAGTCGTTGGTCAAAGTAAAAAATATAACGGAGTCGAGGGAGACTGCTATGATGGATTTTGGAAATATTCGCGTTGCGATTGACGGGCCGAGCGGTGCCGGAAAAAGCACCATAGCCAAGGCGATCGCCGCAAAAACAGGACTTGTTTATGTCGATACAGGAGCACTTTACCGTACGGTAGGACTGTATATGGCTGAAAATGAAATCGGTATGTACGAGACGGAGAAGATTATCTCCGCCCTCGAAAATGTGGAGATCGATCTTTCGTTTGAAAACGGTCGTCAATGCGTGAAACTCTGCGGAGTGGACGTTGGGGATCGTATCCGCACCGAAACGGCGTCTGCGTATGCGTCTGCGGTATCGAAGATTCCCGAAGTGCGCGAGTTCCTTCTTGAAATGCAGAAAAAACTCGCCGCTCGCGGTGGGGTTGTGATGGACGGCCGTGATATCGGAACGGTAATCATTCCCGACGCGGAATTGAAAGTGTTTATGACAGCGACTCCCGAAGAAAGAGCAAGACGGCGTTTCCTTGAGCAGCGCGAAAAAGGGATCGAGGTCACGATGACGGAAGTGTATGAAAATATTCTTGCGCGTGATAAGCAGGACAGTGAACGCGAAGCCGCTCCCCTTGTGCCTGCTGAGGATGCGATCCACTTTGTCAATGACGGCTATGGGGTGGAAGAAAGCGCGGACTATATCATTGAGCTTATGAAAAAATGTGTGGCGGCGGAGAATTGATATGACGTTTTACGAAGGTATTTATAAGGTCTTTCAGCCGATCGTGGCGAAGTTATACCGAATCAACACGGTTGGTGCAGAAAATCTCCCGACCGGTGGGGCGATCCTTGTATCGAACCACACGGCGTTTTCCGACGTGCTGGTGATCTGTGCGGGACTGAACCGACAGGTGCGGTATATGGCGAAGAAGGAATTGTTTAAAACTCCGCTCGCTCCGCTGATCCGTGCTCTCGGTGCATACCCCGTTGACCGAGGAGGCGCGGATGTTGGAAGCATCAAGCAGACTCTCGCTCTGATTGAAGCGGGAGAGCTCGTCGGCATCTTCCCCCAGGGGCACCGCTACGGTAAGCAGGATCCCCGTGGGACGGAGGTGAAAGCCGGTGTGGGGATGATCGCGTATCACGCAAAGTCTCCGGTTGTGCCGGTGTTTATTGATAACAAACGGGGAAAGACCGGTATGTTTCGGCGGAACACGCTGATCGTCGGTGAGCCTGTTTGCTTTGAGGAGATCGGGTTCGTCTCGGGCGGTCGCACCGAATATATGAACGCGGCACGTCTTTTGTTTGACCGTGTGTGTGAACTCAAATACGGCAAACGGGAAACGTGGGACGCGGAGGCTAAATAATGGATATTCGGATTGCAGAACACGCGGGTTTTTGCTTTGGTGTGAAACGGGCGACGGGGGAGCTTGAGAGGGCGATTTCCGAAGCGGAAGAGGGTAGAAAGGTATATACCCTCGGCAAGATCATTCACAACGAGCACTACACGGATTCGCTTCGTTCTCTTGGTGTGGAGGAGGTATCGCGCGGCGATATTCCCGCAATTCTTGCGGCGGCTGATCGTGGGGATGCCATCACACTTGTGATCCGCGCACACGGGGAACTGGAAGAGATCATGTGCGCTCTCAGAGAGGCGGAAAAGAGAAACCCGGCGTTTCGACTTCTTGACTGTACGTGTCCGTACGTCAGAAAAGTCCGTGATATTGCTGTGGAGAATTCGGGCGACGGGCGGGTGTTCGTCTTGATCGGCAACGCAGAGCATCCCGAGGTCGAGGGAATTATGAGCTGTGCCGCAGGAGAAAAAGTCGTTTTGGCGGACTCCGACGCGGTGGAAGCGTGGATTTCGGGACAGTTTGCGCCAAAAAATAGTCAAAATTCCATAGTAGTAGCGGCTCAAACTACCCAAAATATGTCGGAATGGAAAAAAAGTATAAAAATTATCAAAAAGGTATATACAAACGCCGTAATTTTTGATACAATATGTAATGTGACACAATTGCGTCAAGAAGAAACTGCACGACTCGCCAAAGAATCCGACGTAATGATCGTTATCGGAAGCCCCACAAGCTCCAACTCACGGAAGCTGAGGGATATTTCCGAGCAGTACTGTGAGACGGTCTATTTCATCGGGGATACCGCGGAGTGCGCGGGCATCTCTCTTTGTCAAAATAATAAAGTGTCAATAACGGCAGGTGCATCGACACCGATCCGTTTAATACAGGAGGGATATAAAACAATGAACGAGCAAATTGAAAACTTTGCCGAACTTCTCGAAACGTCATTCAAAACTTTAAATACAGGAGATATCGTCGAAGGCGTTATTACGTCCATTTCGCAGAATGAGATCCATCTCGATCTCGGTGCAAAGACGACGGGTATTATTACCCACGATAAAGCAACCGACGATCCCCAGGCTAAGCTTGACGTTCTCTACAAGGTTGGCGACACCATCAAGGCAAAAGTCATCAAGGTTAGCGACATCGACGGTATCGCAACTCTTGACAAGACAAGAATCGACTCTGACTCCAACTGGGATATGATCGTTGAAGCATCCACAACCGGTGAGGTTCTGGAAGGCAAGATCGTTGAAGTTGTAAAGGGCGGCGTTATCATTTCCATTAAGTCCGTTAAGGTATTCATTCCCGCATCCCTTACCGGTGTTCCGAAGGATGGCGACCTCTACTCCATTCTCAACACAACACAGAGAGTTAAGATCGTTGAAATCAAAGCGGATCGTAAGAGAGCTTACGCATCCATCCGCGCCGTACTCCGTGACGAACGTAAGGCGAAGGAAGAAGAATTCTGGAACGCTCTCGAAGAAGGCAAGGAATTTGACGGCGAAGTTAAGAGCCTTACCGATTTCGGTGCATTCGTAGATCTCGGCGGCGTAGACGGTATGGTACATACCTCTGAACTGTCCTGGAGAAGAATCAAGCACGCATCTGAAGTTGTTTCCGTTGGCGATAAGATCCACGTATACGTTAAGGCGTTCGACCGTGAAAAGGGAAGAATCTCCCTCGGTTACAAGACCGACGACATGAACCCCTGGACCATCTTCACCGGCAAGTATGCAGAAGGTGACGTTGCTGAAGTTAAGATCGTTAGCCTTATGCCCTTCGGTGCATTCGCTGAAATCGTTCCCGGCTGCGACGGACTTATCCACATCAGCCAGATTGCTGACCACAAGATCGCAAAGCCTGAAGAAGTTCTCGAACTCGGCCAGGTTGTAAATGCAAAGATCACAGCAATCGATAACGAAAACCGCAAGATCAGCCTCTCCATCCGTGCTCTCATCGAGAAGGAAGAAGACGCTGAAGAAGCTGCTGACGTTGCTGACGCTGAATAATTGAAATAAAAAAACAAAACGCATCTTTCGTTTTCGCGAGGATGCGTTTTTTGTTATTTTGTTATTGTATCGGGGATTATTTTTCGTTTGACGAGAAGGGTGCGAGAACGTCGACGGCGGTGACGACGAAGAGTTTTACTGCATTCGGAATGATCTGTTCGTCAAAATCAAAACGGCGGTTGTGGGCGATGTCGGCGCACGGTGTCAGGATACGCATGTAAGTCGCTTCTCCTCCGTGGGATTGTACTTCGTTCATCATGTAGGATATATCATCACTGCCACTGTTTTTGATGGTGAGTGTGTCGGATGCGGTGAGGTGAAGCTCCTCCCTTGCGAGAGCTTGAATTCTGCGGCAGAGTGACGGGGAACTCTCCTCGGAGTCAGCAGCACCCATGAGCTTTATTTCGCAGGTACAGTCGTGCATCTCTGCGGCGTTTTGCAGAATGGTGCGTGCCTTTTCCGTCATGTAATGATTAAGCTCCGTGGTTTCGCCGCGTACTTCGATCTCGAGCTTCGCGTAGTCGGCGATCACGTTTCTTCCGCTTCCGGCATGAACAGTACCGACATTGATGCGCGTTGCACCGCTGCTGTGGCGAGGGATGGCGTAGAGATTGAGAATGGCGGTGGAGAGTGCGAGCATTACGTTTTTTCCATTTTGCGGATGGGCGCCGGCGTGGGCGGAGAAACCGTGAAATTCCACGTCGTATTTGGTTGTGGCGAGCGAACCGTAACTACCCGGGATCACGTCAACGGACGGGGCGAGGGAGGTGGGGTCTATGTGTGCGCTGATGAAAACGTCGACGTCGGAGAGATGACCGTTTTCGACGATGGCTTTGGCGCCGCGGACACCCTCTTCGGCAGGCTGGAAGATCAGTTTGACGGTACCGCGGAGCTTGTCTCGGATCTCCATCAGCGTGTGAGCCACACCGAGACCGATGGCAGCGTGTCCGTCGTGTCCGCAGGCGTGCATAACTCCGTGATTGACGGAAGCAAATCCGTGAGTTACGGGAAAGTGATCGGGTTCGTCAGACTCCTCCACGCCGAGCGCATCGATATCAAAGCGCATCGCAACGGTGGGGCCTTCTCCGTTTCTCAGAATGCCGATAACACCAGTCATCCCGTCCGCCATCGCGGGAGCAAATCGGGGATCGGCACCGTCCCGAAGAGCGCGCCTGTAGTTGCTTTCGAGTTCGGTGGCTGAAGGGAGTCCCATGCGGGAATTGCGCCGGCAGACGTCGTCTCCGATGAGAACCTCGTAACCGAGATCGGTGAGTTTTGCAGCGATCCGTGAGGAGGTGCGTACTTCAAACCAGCCGGATTCTGCATTCTTATGAAAATCGCGGCGAATGGCGGTCAGTTCCGGTGTGATGCCCTCGGCGATTTCTGAAATTTGTTTGACGATGGGGTGCATAGTGCCTCCTGAAAGAAACGGAATTTATAGAGAATTACTCTGAGATAACAAAAAAGAAGCAATTCACATAGGAAAAGCTTCTTGTTTGTGGTTTGCACTTAGATGAGTTCCTTAACCTTGGAGCTCTTACCAACTCTGTCTCTGAGGTAGTACAGCTTAGCGCGGCGTACCTTACCGTGACGAAGAACGTCAACAGCAACAACGTGAGGAGAGTGGAGGGGGAAAGTCTTTTCCACACCGCAACCGTATGCAACACGGCGAACGGTGAATGTTTCGGAAATACCGCCGCCGTGCTTAGCGATTACGGTACCTTCGTACATCTGGATTCTTTCTCTTGTACCTTCTTTAATTTTGTTGTGTACACGGATAGTGTCACCAATGTTGAAGGAGGGTACGTTTTCCTTCAGCTGCTCACTAACAAAAGCGTCGATCTTTGTGTTCATGTCATTCGACTCCTTCCAAAAACTAGAACATTCGTGCGGAGCTTCGCAGAGGACTGTTCCGAAATATGCCATACAATTCGATGGCAGCAAAAGTAATTATATCATACAGAGAAACGTTTGGCAAGTACTTTATTCGAAATATTTTCCGAAAAATCGAGAAAAACGCTTACAATTTACAATTTATTTACAATTTAAATTATTGTAAACATTTATTATTTGAAATGTAAAAAGAGAGAAAACCTATTGACATTTTTAAATTTCTCTTGACAATCTCTGTAAAACGTGATAAAATCTTATACTGATATAACTTCGCCCTTTGCGGCATTTGCCTTGTTTATTCATTATTATATAAATATTGCAGCTTGGATTTCGTTATTTCGAGATCCGGAAGGGCACAGTCATAAGAATGGAGTGATAGCTCGATGGTCAAACCTCAAAAAGTAGGAAAAAACATACGAATGAGTTTCTCCAAAATCGATGAACCGCTTGAAATGCCAAGCCTCATCGAGGTGCAGAAGGAATCATTCAACTGGTTCCTCGAGAAAGGACTTATGGAAGTCCTCGAGGATGTTTCCCCTATAACCGACTATTCCGGCAACCTTTTCATTGATTTTGTCGGTTACTCGCTTGACTCTAAGCCGAAATATCCCGTGGAAGAGTGCAAAGTGCGCGACGTAAACTTTGCCGCTCCTCTGAAAGTGGACGTTCGTCTTACCAACAAACTCACCGGAGAAGTAAAGCAGTCCTCGATCTTTATGGGCGATTTCCCGCTCATGACGGAAAAAGGAACGTTCGTTATCAACGGCGCGGAGCGTGTTATCGTTTCGCAGATCGTTCGTTCTCCCGGTATTTACTACGAAAGCTCTATAGACAAGTCCGGTAAAAAGCTGTTCACCGCAACGGTTATCCCGTACCGCGGCGCGTGGCTTGAATACGAAACCGACGCCAGCGACGTGTTCTACGTTCGTATCGACAAGAACCGTAAGATCCCGGTGACAGTCCTGATCCGTGCTCTCGGTATTCAGTCGAGAGAAGAAATCGAAGAAGTATTCGGCGCGGAAACGAAGCTTGAGATCACGGTTGAAAAAGAAACATGCGAACAGCGTGCTATTGAGAACAAGTCTTCGATCAGAGATGAGGCTCTCAAGGAAATCTACACGAAGCTCCGTCCGGGTGAACCGGCAATCGTAGAATCGGCAGAGATCCTTATGAACAGCCTGTTCTTCGATCCCAAGAGATACGACCTCTATCCCGTTGGTCGTCATAAATATGACAAGAAACTCGCACTCGGCTCGAGAATCGGCGGTCACACACTGACCCGCCCCGTCATTAACCCCTTCACGGGTGAAATTATGTTCGAGGAAGGCCACGCTCTTACAGGCGACGAGGCTCTCCAGATCGAACGTGCGGGCGTTTGCGAGGTTTACCTCCAGGCAGAAGATTCCAGCGAAGTTAAGGTGTTCTCTAACGGCGCAGTAGATCCCGTATACATTCTCGGATACGACCTTGTGGATTCGGGTGTTGCGGAAAAATGCCGTCTCGACGTTCTCACCGAAATCATGGAATCCTGCGGCGGCGATGAACAAGCGATCCGTGCGGAAGCAAAGCGCCGTATCGCTGAACTGTGCCCCAAGCACATCACAAGAGAAGATATCCTTTCCTCCATCAACTGCCTTCTTGCACTCACCCACGACATCGGCTCTACGGACGATATCGACCACCTCGGTAACCGCCGTCTCCGCAGCGTAGGTGAACTTCTCCAGAACCAGTTCCGTATTGGACTTGCAAGAATGGACAAGATCGTTAAGGAAAGAATGAATATTCAGGATAACGAGTCTCTCTCCCCCCAGACTCTTATCAATATCCGACCGGTTGTTACCGCTATCCGTGAATTCTTCGGAAGCTCTCCGCTTTTCCAGTTCATGGACCAGAACAACCCCCTTGCAGAACTGACTCACAAGAGACGTCTTTCCGCGCTTGGTCCGGGTGGTCTGTCGCGAGACCGCGCATCGTTCGAAGTGCGTGACGTTCACTATACCCACTACGGAAGAATGTGCCCGATCGAGACTCCCGAAGGTCCGAACATCGGTCTTATCTCCTACCTCGCTACCTACGCGAAGATTTCCAAATACGGATTTATCGAAGCGCCGTACCGCAAGGTAGTTCACGAAACGATGCCCGACGGAACCGTTCGTCACAGAGTAACGAACGAGATCGAGTATATGACCGCAGACGTTGAGGATAACCACATCGTTGCACAGGCAAACGAACCCCTCGACGAAAACATGTGCTTCATGAACAGAAAGATCACAGCCCGCAACCGTGCGGAAATCATCGAGATCGATCCCGCTAAGGTTTCCCTTATGGATGTATCTCCGAAGATGGTCGTATCGGTAGCAACGGCGATGATCCCCTTCCTTGAAAACGACCACAACTCCCGTGCGCTCATGGGTTCAAACATGCAGAAGCAGGCAGTGCCGCTTCTTATGACGGATTCCCCCATCGTTGGTACGGGTATGGAATACAAAGCGGCGATCGACTCCGGTGTGGTTGTCGTTGCCGAAAACGGCGGTTGGGCGGAAAGCGTTACGTCCGATGAGATCGTGATCCACTGTGACGACGGTCATAAGGATACCTACCGCCTCATCAAGTTCAAGCGTTCCAACTCCGGTACTTGTGTAAACCAGCGCCCGATCATCAACCAGGGCGAACGCGTGGAAGCCGGTCAGATCATTGCCGACGGTCCGTCTACGTCCGAAGGTGAAATCGCGCTCGGTAAAAATGCGCTCATCGGCTTTATGACTTGGGAAGGTTACAACTACGAGGACGCCGTTCTTCTTAACGAACGTCTCGTGCGTGACGATATCTACACGTCCATTCACATCGAAGAATATTCCCACGAAGCCAGAGATACCAAGCTCGGTCCGGAAGAAATTACTCGCGAAATTCCGAACGTCGGTGACGACGCACTCAAGGATCTTACCGCTGACGGTATTATCAAGATCGGTACGGAAGTCCGCGCCGGCGATATCCTCGTTGGTAAGGTAACACCGAAGGGTGAAACGGAACTCACCGCGGAAGAAAGACTTCTCCGTGCGATCTTCGGTGAAAAGGCAAGAGAAGTTCGTGATACGTCCCTCAAAGTACCTCACGGTGAAAACGGTACGGTCGTTGACGTAAAGGTATTCTCCCGCGAAGCAGGCGACGAGCTCCCGCCCGGAGTTAATAAGGTCGTTCGCGTATACATCGCGCAGAAGAGAAAAATCTCCGTCGGTGACAAAATGGCTGGACGTCACGGTAATAAGGGTGTCGTATCCCGTATCCTTCCTCCCGAAGATATGCCGTTCCTGCCCGATGGTACTCCGCTCGATATCGTGCTCAACCCGCTCGGCGTTCCTTCCCGAATGAATATCGGTCAGGTGCTTGAAGTTCACCTCGGTATCGCGGCAAAGAAGCTCGGCTGGAAGATTATGACTCCCGTATTCGATGGCGCAACGGAAGCAGACATCTCCGAATGTCTCAAGATGGCGGGACTCGACCGCGACGTTATGCCGAACGAAAACGTAGTCGGTAAGAATATATTCGAAGAAATTATTGATCCCGAAACAGGTGCGCGTGACCTTCGCCCGATCACCGGTGAAGAACGTGACAATGCCGAATACCTCGAGGAACTCCGTAAAGAAGGCAGACTGAAGGTCGTTGATGGTAAGACAGTACTCTACGACGGACGTACCGGTGTGCCGTTTGATAACCCGGTTACCGTGGGTATTATGTACTACCTGAAGCTTCACCACCTTGTTGACGATAAGATCCACGCACGTTCTACCGGTCCTTACTCGCTCGTTACGCAGCAGCCTCTCGGTGGTAAGGCGCAGTTTGGTGGACAGCGTTTCGGAGAAATGGAAGTATGGGCGCTTGAAGCATATGGCGCAGCGTATACTCTCCAGGAAATCCTCACAGTTAAGTCCGACGATACGATCGGCCGTGTTAAGACGTACGAAGCGATCGTTAAGGGTCAGAATATCCCGACTCCCGGTGTTCCCGAAGCGTTTAAGGTTCTCGTGAAGGAACTCCAGTCCCTCGCTCTCGATATCCGTGTTCTCGGTGAAGACGGTGAAGAAGTCGAGCTCGCTTTGATCGGTGACGATGATCTCGAAGCACCGAACATCGTATCCGATGACGATGTAACGGCAAGCGACGTTGGCGAATCCGTTGAGACTGACGAGCTTTACCGTTCCTTCCAGGAAGAATCCATGGAGGACGGTCCGGAAGAGCCGGATGACGATATGCTCTTCGCGGCTGACCGCAGTGGATTTGACTTCGACGATGATCTTGATGATCTCGGCGACGCGTTTGAGTAAGAAATTCCGTACGGCAGTGGGTCCCATAGCGGACTCACGCCGTGATATTCGGTTCTTTGCTGCTTTCTCGACCGTTCGAAGAAAGAAGAAAGCAGAATAAATCAAGAGAAGGTATACAGCTGATGGAACGCAATGTTTTTGATTCTATAAAAATAGGTCTGGCGTCTCCGGAAATGATCAGAAGTTGGTCGTACGGCGAAGTAAAAAAACCGGAAACAATCAACTACCGTACCCTGAAAGCAGAACGTGACGGTCTTTCCTGTGAAAAGATCTTTGGCCCTGCTAAGGACTGGGAATGCCTTTGCGGTAAGTACAAGCGCATCCGCCATAAGGGAAAGATCTGTGAAAAATGCGGCGTTGAGGTAACTCAGAAAAAGGTTCGCCGTGAACGCATGGGTCATATTGAGCTGGCAGCTCCGGTATCACATATCTGGTATTTCCGTGCTATCCCGTCGAGAATGGGTCTGCTTCTCGACATTTCTCCGAGACTTCTTGAAAAAGTATTATATTTTGCATCATATATCGTTATCGATCCCGGTACAACTCCTCTCGCGAAGTATCAGCTTCTGAAAGAAAGCGAATACAGACAGGCGAAGGAAAAGTACGAGAACGATTTCCGCGTCGGTATGGGCGCGCAGGCGATCAAAGAGCTTCTGACAGAACTCGACATCAATGCTCTCTCCGAACAGCTCAGAGCAGAGCTTGAAAACGCAAACGGTCAGAAGAAGATCCGTATCGTAAAGAGACTGGAAGTTGTGGAAGCATTCCGCAAGTCCGGCAACCGTCCCGAATGGATGATCCTCGACATCGTTCCGGTTATTCCGCCGGATATCCGTCCGATGGTTCAGCTCGACGGTGGTCGCTTTGCTACCTCCGACCTCAACGATCTCTATCGCCGTGTTATCAACCGAAATAACCGTCTGAAGCGCCTGATGGAGCTCCGTGCACCCGATATCATCACCCGCAACGAAAAGCGTATGCTTCAGGAAGCGGTGGATGCTCTTATCGACAACGGCCGCCGCGGCAAGCCCGTAACCGGCCCGTCCAACCGTCCGCTTAAATCCCTTTCCGAAATGCTTCGCGGTAAGCAGGGACGCTTCCGTCAGAACCTCCTCGGAAAGCGTGTTGACTACTCCGGACGTTCGGTTATCGTTGTCGGTCCCGATCTCAAGATCTATCAGTGCGGTCTCCCGAAGGAAATGGCACTGGAGCTCTTCAAGCCGTTCGTTATGAAGAGACTCGTTGAGACGGGCAAGGCTTCCAATATTAAGGAAGCAAAGAAGAAAGTAGAAAAGGTAAATCCCGATGTATGGGATGCACTTGAAAATGTAATCAAGTCCCACCCCGTACTTCTTAACCGTGCTCCGACCCTTCACCGTCTGTCCATTCAGGCGTTTGAACCGGTCCTTGTGGAAGGTAAGGCTATCAAACTTCACCCGCTCGTATGTAAGGCGTTCAACGCGGACTTCGACGGTGACCAGATGCCGGTACACGTACCGCTTTCCGCAGAAGCACAGGCGGAAGCAAGATTCCTTATGCTTTCCGCAAACAACCTCCTCAAGCCGGTTGACGGACGTGCGATTGCCGTTCCGTCGCAGGATATGGTCCTCGGTTCCTTCTACCTCACCCTCGATAAGCCCGGTGAACCCGGTGATACGGGAGATCCCGATCATCCGAAGTTCTTCCGTGACTTTGATGAAGCAATGATGGCTTACGAAAACGGCTATCTCGGACTTCACGCTCCGATCGAGATCCGTATGACGAAGGTAATCGACGGCGAGGAAAGAACGGGAAGAGTTCGCGGTACACTCGGCCGCTTCATCTTCAACCGTGCAATTCCTCAGGACATCGGTTACGTGGATCGCAGTATCCCCGGAAACGAATTTAAACTTGAGGTTGACTTCGTAACAAGCTCCGGTAAGCTTTCCGATATCGTTGACCGTTGTATCCGTTACCACGGATTCGCTACGACGGCGGCGGTTCTCGACGAAATCAAGTCGATGGGCTATAAGTATTCCACACGCGGCTCGATCTCCATTTCCGTTGCGGATATGACGATCCCCGCAGAAAAATACGCAATCATCGCGCAGGCTGAAAAGAGCGTCGATATTATTTCGAAACGCTTTATGCGCGGTGAACTTACCGAAGACGAACGTTACAAGGCCGTTATTGATTTGTGGAATGATACCACAAACAAAGTCGTTGCGGCTCTCGTAGAAAACTTCGACCGCTATAACCCGATCAAGATGATGGCTGACTCCGGTGCCCGTGGTTCTATGACTCAGATGCGTCAGCTCGCAGGTATGCGTGGACTTATGTTCGCGACAAACGGTC
>JAZRNC010000326.1:0-6668 GCA_045647965.1 Eubacteriales bacterium
ATATAAAAGGTGAGCCATGTGCTTTTATCAAGCAAGCTAATGGAAAAACTAAATTCAAACTCTCAAGAAAAGCATTGGCTGGCTATGACTATATTGGAAGATTAGCTATTGTTCTTTCTTTTCCGTTGTTTGAATCACAAACCATTCAAGAGAACGATTTGTAAAAAACATCGTCAATAGATGTAAGAAAAACTGAATAACTGCGGTGTAACGACGCGGAAGGCCTGGCTGAAACAGTGCTAAGTTAAGTCCTTTTTGCAGGTCATACAATATAAACCGTACGGTCGGCAATGCCAGAAATGCGAAAGCTAAGTTGTGAAGCCACCGACAAGACAGAACCACTCTGTGAAAACAGCAGTGTAACTTTGTCTTGCCGGTGGCTTTTTGTCTTTTCGGCAGACCGCTGAACAATCGCACCCGGCAGGAAGACTGTGAGGAAGCGGTTGAATGATGACCAAGAGGAGCATTTACTTTTATCGCCATTTTTTCTCCTTAACCATCAGGGGTGAAAAAGTGTGGCAAGCGTACATCGCTAAGTACCCGTGATTTGGATTTTGATTTTCACGCGAACAGATACGAAATCAAAATTCAAGAAAATCACGAGGTACGAATAATGGCATACGATAGAAAATCATTCTATGCAATGAATAAGAAAGAAACAGATGCAGATCAGATTACATATCCGTTTATAGATGGAGAGATCGTCACTATAAAGCGAATTCGAACTGAAGACGGAAGTGTATCTTTCATACAGGTAAGAAAAAATGCAAAAGGCGTAGTAACAACATCGGTTACAGACGCAGATATGAACGATGAACTATTCACTCAAATTAGAAAGTCATTGGTAGAAATGGCGAGAAAAGAAGATATTGCTGATTCTAAATACACAAAAAAATTCATCAGCTTTGAAAACCTGAGCGAAGAAGCAGGATCGCGCGAGTCAGTCGAAGACGAATATCTTGAGGAACTGGACAACCAAGAAAGATTACGCATTGAAGAAACTGATATTACTGCTCGAACATCAAAAAACGCAATGAAAATTCTTGATATCTGCTTAACTGATATTCAAAAACAGAGATTTATCAGAAACAAGTGTTACAAAGAATCAACCAGAGATATCGCTGAAAAAGAAGGTAAGCGCCAAAATGCGATACATGAATCAATAGCTTTATCAGAAAAGAAAATAAAAAAATTTTTAGAAAAGGCAAAAAAAGACTGGTCAAAAAGCCTCAAAAATGACGATAAGTGAAGGGCAAAGAAATCGGTCGATTCTGACGAGCGATGGAGTTCTTCAAGTTCATTGAAAATTTCATAATCCTTCAGCAGATACATTCCCGTTGTTGCATTGGTGATGAGCCGGCAAGCGAAAGTAATCATTTACGACCGAGAAGCAGCTCTTCTCGGAGCGCGATGACAGACAACGGGGACAATGATACTTCCTTCCAGCCTATCGCTCGAGCGTTGAAGCGGATCAGAACCGTTAGCCGTCGCAAGCACTGGGGAGGGCTCTGTGAGAACCACAGTTGGGGTGAGATTCCCATGAGAACGATTAGCTGTCGTTCGTCTGCTGTATGCCCGAGGCTTTGCCTCATGTCCGGGAGTCGAGGACGAATAGGACAGGTAACTAACGTAAAACGAGCAGATACGGTGTAACAACCGTATCTGCCATACATAAATAACCCCAAAGGAGATCTACATGGAAATTAAAAGAGGCGAAGTCTATTTGGCCGATCTCGATCCTATCGTCGGTTCGGAACAGGGTGGTGTCCGTCCCGTTGTTGTCATTCAAAATGATATGGGAAACAAATTCTCGACCACCACAATAGCCGCTATAACGACCAAGGACAAGCGTTCTGAAATGCCGACACACATACACCTCGACAGCACTATCGAGCCTCTCAGGGACTCTGTGGTGCTCTTGGAGCAAATCAGAACAATAGATAAACTGCGGCTGATAAAGTATATCGGAAAACTATCGGATTCTGTTATGAAGCAGATAGATGAAGCCTATCTCATCAGTATTGGAGTAACGAAAAGAAAGAATAAATTCGAAAAGCGAGGAAATAAAAATGGAAAAGATTATTAACATAGAAGAATGGACGAAAGACGACTTCGTCCAGTATTTCGGAGATGCATATATCTGCATCGATGATTGTGACGATGAATATAACGGCTACATACGAGAAATTGAAAAATCCCGTGAAGTGTGCTTGGCATTTCGTGAGAGATGCGAGGATGATGAAAGACAATTCAGCATGAGCCTTGCGGATTACTTCTGCGATGATGAAATGTGGATAGCGGAATGGATGTACTGTCAGGAAAGACATCATCCCTTTGTATACCATGAGGAAGATGAATACGGTAACGAATTGATTTATCAGCTTGCAACCGGTAATGAGTTCTATGACTTCTTAATGATGGTCAAGGAAGAAAAAGAGCTTGGCAATCAGAGATTTAGATATTGATATGGAGGAAACATAAATGGCAAATATTCAAAAGAAACCCAACGGAACATTCTTGATCAGAGTTTCGAATGGCATGAAAAACGGAAAACAAAACCTTGTCACGACAATATATAAAGCACCGGAAGGATCGACACCTGCCATGGCGAAACGTGCAGCTGAAAAGTATGCTGTTTTATTTGAAGAACTCGTACACAGCGGTGGATATGAAAAGAAACCCGATATCAGCAGAGGGATTCGTTCAAGACGGAGAATTACCGTGGAACAGTTTGTGCAAGATCATTATTATCCTTCCATCCAAAAGCACCTGTCTCCGAACACCTGTCGAACATATGAATTGATTATTGATTCATTGATTCTTCCGTCATTCGGACGTGTAGAACTTGAAGATATTGATGCAACACATATACAGAGCTTTGTCGATTTCCTATCTACTCCGGAAGCAAGAGTAAGTGGAGACAAGGGCTTATCACCGGCATCGGTAAAAAGATACTCGACAGTTTTCTCCTCAATAATTACCGAAGCCTGGAAACAGAAGTTCATAGAAACCAATCCGATAGGCAAAAACTATATTCATTATCCCAAAATTGTTCAGCCACAGCTTGAAGCATACAGCGATGATGAGGTTAAAGATTTTATGGAAGCATTGCAAGAGGAAGACCTCCGTACACGAGCAATGCTGACATTGGCAATCACAACAGGTATCCGCCGAGGTGAACTCGTAGGACTTATGTGGGATGATATTGACTTTGATAAAAATGTTATAACAATCTCACGAAGCGTATACAAGCCGAAAGGAGAAGAACAACGGATAAAGTCTACAAAATCCATTAGTAGTAACAGAACTGTTTATATCCCCGAAAGCTGTGCGGATGTTTTGTATGAATTGAAAATCGAACAAGCAAAGGATAAACGCAATGCGCAGGGACTTTGGGAAGATTCAGGATTTGTCTTCACAGACAAATATGGAAAGAACATCAGCATCTATGCTCCAACCAGAATATGTTCAGAAGTACAGGAAAGACACGGATTGCGTCACCTAAAGCTGCATGGACTGCGTCATACCTGCGGCTCACTTATGGTCGAGCATGGTGTTGATCCGGAAACTGTCAAAACGGTTCTCGGACATGAGAGCTTAAAAACAACGAATCGATATTTGCACCCATACGCAGACAGTATGAAGGCTGCATCAGAAAAAATCGACGAAATAGTAAGAGGTAAAACAGATGGTAAAATTACGCTCCATCTGTCAAGCGGTGAATGAGATAAAGCAATATGATCCTGACACTGCAATGACAGAAGGATTTTTGAGGCAGCTCATTGAGAACGGGGATATTTCTTCTGAGAACTGCGGTGCAAGGATTTGTGTAAATCTTAATACACTCATTGAGGAACTCGCAGATTTATTTGAGCTCGATACGAATGAACTCCCCATATTACGTACCGTTAAGGGTGCAGTTCAAGCCATAAAACAAATTGATAGCAATTCCTTTTTGACAGAATACAAAATTCGCATGCTTATAAAAAGCGGCCGACTGTGTAGTTACGCAGTCGACTCTCGCTTTATAATTGTTATGCAGAGTTTTAATAATCGAGACTTACTAACCAAAGACTCAAGAGAAGGGAGTAACTTTACACAAGGAAAGAAATTATCTGAACAGTATAGCGGACTTCTCGAAAATACTACGCAGAGCTATACATGCGTCAGAAAACGTGCTTAATTTGCAGTAAGTGCATCAAAGCATTCAGCTGCAGCCTTGTCGTTTTTGGCAAGGGCATGTACATAAATATTGGTGGTATCAATGGATGTATGCCCAAGTCTTTTTGACACGGTCTTAATATCACATCCGTTTGAAAGCAGATAGGTTGCCGATGTATGTCGCAGCCCATGAAATTTCAGATGTCGGAAACCGTACTTTTTCAAGAACTTATCGAACTGTTTGGTTGGAGTATGCGGATGCATAACATGACCATCCCATTCGGTAAAGAGAAATCCTTCATCATGCCACCGTTTACCGAGAGCTGCTTTTTTTCGATCCTGCTCGGTTTTTAAGTCAAGGAAGATATCACAAAGTGCCTGCGGTATTGATATTTGTCTGATACTGCTGATCGTCTTTGGAAGCTTGACTTCAGGCTTCTCGCCTGCGATTTTCACCACACTTCTTCGAATGTGTATGGTACGATTTTCGAAATCAATATCTTCCCATTTGAGTCCGGCAATTTCTCCACGTCTTGCACCGGTATAAATAGCAGCAGCAATAACAGCATGGATATGTATTGGCTCAAGCTTTGCTTTCTCAAGAATTTCAGCAACTTCCTCTTCGTCAAATGCCTCAACCTCAGGCGTAACGATTTTGGCAAGTTCCAACCGCCGTGTATCCGCAGGGTTGGTTGTTATGTATTCTTGTTTCCAGGCCATAGTCATGATAGACTGCATGATTGTTATGTATCTGCGGATAGTAGCCGGTGCAAGTTTTTCGCCCTTATTGTCAATACGACCATCAGGCGAAGACAAGAAATTGATAAATTCTTGTATATGGAGAGGCTTGATCTCATCAAGATGCATATTCCCAAAGTGCGGAATCAGCATTCGATGAATTGCAGTATTATAAAGTACATAGGTCGTGGAAGAAATTGTTTTCTTCTTGGCTTCAATGTATATCTCGCAGAAGTCAGAGAAAAGGGGAGCAGTGGTTGTTGGTACAGATACATCATCCTGACAGTCGATCGGCTGAGATTCAGCAGCAGGCTCAACTGCTTCAACAGAAGACACAGCATGATTCACATACTTGCTTTCAAACTCTTTTCTGCATTCCTCTTCAAGAGCTTTTACGAAAGCATCAAGTTCCTTACGGAGTTTTGATTCAGGGAGATTGATCTTCGAAGGATGAAAAAGGCGAGATTTTTGAAACGCTCTGCCGTTTTCCATTGTACCATGTGATACCCGTACTAAAAAATTATTGTTTCCTCGTTCTTTGATGTAAGCCATAGCAGCCTCCTGAAAAATAAATTTTTTTGAAGGCACTACACCAATGCAAGATTTACAGGTGTTTTTTAGAAAAATTCGGTTGAAAAAGCCTGAAGCAGGATCAAAATGAATCGGTTTATTTCTTATTTTTCTTGCAACGATCTTGCAATAACTATGCACCAACTATGAACCAAGAATGTACCAAATGGTAGAGGTGCTTAAAAAGTGGCAAAACAAACAAAAAACGAACCAGAATCTTACGATTTGGTTCGTTTTTTTGTGGGACTTTAACAATCCCCTGGTCTGAGTGACAAGACTTGAACTTGCGGCCTCTACCACCCCAAGGTAGCGCGCTCCCAACTGCGCCACACCCAGATGCTATTCCCTGACAGCTCCTATATTATATCACCGCCATTCTTATTTGTCAACCCCTTTTTGAAAGTTTTTCAAAAAAATACGATATTTTTTTCTGAAGCATTTCCGGCGCCTTCCGGGAAATATTCAAAGGTGCCTTCCTGTGACAGAAAAGTCCCGCATCGATGTTCTATAATTCCGTTTACAGGGAAACGGATACGGGATTACGGGAGGAAAAACCATGACGGTATACGCGGACATTCTGTTTCTCATCAATTTCAGCATGGACTTTCTGAGTCTCTGCCTTGCCGGACGTCTGACGTCGGAGAGGATGGTAAAACGCCGCCTGCTTCTGTCCGCCGCCTGCGGAAGTTTTTTCGGGACGGCGGCAATGTTCGTTCTCGAGGGCGTTCCGTTCGTTCTCTGCGGACTCGTCACCGCCGTCCTTATGACGCGCATCGCGTTCGGAAAACAGCGGCGGATGCGTCTCCTGCGCGGCAGCGTGATTCTTTGGGGAACGGGAACCCTGCTCGGCGGTCTGATGACCTCCGTGCTTTCCCTCGGGGATTCATCCGCCGTACACAGCGAGGAGGTGCCGTTTCCGGCGGTGTTTCTGCTCTGTTTCGGCATCTCTTCCCTGCTTGTACGGCTGGCGAAGGGTGTTTCCGCAAAAACTTCCGTTAGAGTAACGGTTTCCGCCGGCGGCGTGACGGTATCGTTCGACGCCCTGTGCGATTCCGGCTGTCTGCTGACCGAACCGATCTCTGGCATGCCGGTGATCATCGCTTCCGCGGACGCGCTCGGACAGCTCGGAGAGATGCTGGCGGCGGAACGTCCCGTTCTCCGGCTTCGGATGATTCCGGCATCCGGGGTCTGCGGACAAT
>JAZRNC010000327.1:0-4994 GCA_045647965.1 Eubacteriales bacterium
GAGCCAAGTGGGTTCCACAGTTGTTCATGCCAAAAATAACGGGACGATGCGTCATTTGGTAAAAACGTCAGGAAAACTCAGAGAGATTGTCGGGGCGGATATTATTGCAACCAACAGTTATCATCATCAATCGGTGAAAAATTATCCGGATACGATTGATATTTGCGGAAAAAATATAGATGATGGGATTATTGAAGCTCTCAATGACCCCTCGAAGCGTTTCTATTTTTCTGTTCAGTGGCATCCCGAGGTGAAACCGAGCCGTGAATCGTTCCTTATTGTCAAATCGTTTTTTGAAGCAGTGGGTGCACTTTGAAATGAACGATAGATTTTGTTTTTTTTCGCAGGTTTTGTGATATTTCACTATTTTAACTTGTCAGAAAACATGGTATACTAATATAAATACATTTTGGGAAATGGACGTTATTATTTTATGGAAAATATCAAAGAAGTTATTTTGTGCAAATACGGAGAAATCGTTTTAAAAGGAACGAACCGTGGTACGTTTGAAGCACAGCTTATGCGTGAAGTCAAACGCCGCGCACATATGATTGGAAATTATACGGTACACGCTAACCAGAGTACGGTGTACGTGGAGCCGAAGGATGAAGCCGCTGAGGAATCTCTCGACCGTATGTACGATCAGCTTGGCAAGGTATTCGGTTTTGCCGGAATGTGCCGCGCTGCCATTTGCGAAAAGAATCTCGATGACATTCTCGAAACGGCGAAGAAATATTTACCGGAGAGAATGAAGGGAATTCGTACGTTTAAATGCGAAGCAAAGCGAAGTGACAAGAAATTCCCGCTGTCGTCTCCGGAATTGTCGGGAGAGGTCGGCGGCGCGATCCTGTCTGTGATGCCGCATTTGAAAGTGGATTTAAAAAATCCCGACGTGATGGTAAAGATAGAAGTGCGTGAATCCTACGCGTACATTCATGCGGGTCAGGACAAGGGTGCGGGTGGTATGCCCATCGGTTCGGCGGGAAAGGGACTTCTTCTCCTCTCGGGTGGTATTGACTCCCCCGTGGCGGGATATATGATGATGAAACGTGGATTGACGATTGACTGCGTTCATTTTGAAAGCTTCCCATACACCAGCGAAGCGGCGAGAGAAAAAGTTCTTCAGCTTGCGGCACAACTCACCGAATTCTGTGGAAAGATCAAGGTGCACGTTATTTCTCTCACCCATATCCAAGAATTGATGCGCGATACGTGTGAGGAAGAATACTTTACGCTGCTTTTGCGCCGATTTATGATGCGTCTTGCGTGCCGTACGGCGGAGACGAATTTCTGTCACGCGCTCGTCACGGGAGAATCTCTCGGACAGGTGGCATCCCAGACGTTAAAAGCGATGTGCGTTACGGAGGATGCCGCAGACCGTCCCGTATTCAGACCGCTTATCGGTATGGATAAAGAGGAGATCATCAAAATTTCCCGCGCGATCGGCACGTTTGAAACGTCCATTCTTCCGTATGACGATTGCTGTACGGTGTTCACTCCCCGTCATCCGCGCACACAGCCGGAGCTTGAAAAGGTTCTTGTTGAGGAGAGCAAATTAGACGTGGAAGCGCTTCTCGATGAGGCGTGGGAGACGAGAAATACCATTGTTATCAACCAAGAGATCTAAAAAGAGGACCTATCCATGAAAAATAATGAGTACAGTCTTGCACTGCTTTGTGATTTTTACGAACTGACGATGGGAAGCGGGTACTTCCATAACGATATGAAAAACAAGATCGCGTATTTTGACGTGTTTTTCAGACGAGTACCCGACGGCGGCGGATATGCCGTAGCAGCAGGACTTGAACAGATTATTGACTATATCAATAATTTGAAATTTACGGCGGCGGATATTGAATATCTGCGTGGAAAGAAGATTTTTTCGGAAGAATTTCTGCAGTATCTGACCGAATTTCGGTTCAGCGGGGACGTGTGGGCGGTGCCGGAGGGAACGGTGATATTCCCCGGTGAGCCGATTCTCACGGTCCGTGCTCCTGTCATTGAAGCGCAGCTTGTGGAAACATATCTGCTTCTGGCGCTCAATCACCAATCACTCATCGCTACAAAAGCGTCACGAATGGTTCGCGCTGCCAAGGGAAGACCGATTTCTGAGTTTGGTTCCCGTCGTGCTCATGGGGAAGATGCGGCGGTATACGGTGCCAGAGCCGCGTATATTGGGGGATGCACCGGGACGGCTTGTACTCTTTCCGATAAGCTGTACGGTGTGCCGGCTGGAGGAACGATGGCTCATTCGTGGGTACAGATGTTCGATAACGAATACGACGCGTTTGCTACGTATTGCAGAATGTACCCGAACAATCCCACTCTTCTCGTCGATACGTACAGTGTGTTTGGCTCGGGACTTCCGAACGCCATTCGCGCCATCAAGGATGTGCTGTGGCCGATGGGACTAAAAAAATGCGGGATTCGCATTGACTCAGGGGATATTGCGTATCTGACCAAAAAAGCGCGCCGTATGCTGGATGCAGAGGGGCTTACCGACTGCAGAATTATCGTATCCAATGCACTGGATGAGTATCTGATCTCGGAGCTATTGTCGCAGGAAGCGTGCATTGATGCGTTTGGTGTTGGTGAAAGACTCATTACCGCAAAGAGTGACGCGGTATTTGGGTGTGTATATAAGCTTGCGGCTCTTGAAAACGAAGATGGGACGATCGTTCCGAAGATCAAAGTCAGCGAAAATGCCGCAAAGATCACGAACCCCGGATTTAAAAAGATTTACCGACTCTATTCAAACGATACGGGAAAAGCGGAGGCGGATCTTCTCACAATGTACGACGAAAGCATTGATACGACGAAACCGCTTGAGATCTTTGACCCGGAATATACGTGGAAACGTCGGACTCTGACGGATTTTACCGCAAGGGAGCTTCTTGTGCCGATCTTCAAGGATGGCGTACTCGTTTACGATATTCCGCCGCTTGACGTGGTACGTGACTATTGTGCTGCTGAGATTTCTTCTATGTGGAGTGAAGTTCTGCGCTTTGAAAATCCGCACAATTATTACGTGGATCTTTCCATGGATCTGTGGACGCTCAAACACAATATGATCTCGAAATATATAAAGGGCAACAAACGTGAAAACGATTGAGAAGGTTCTTGAATCGTGCAAACTCTGCCCGAGAGCGTGCGGTGTGAATCGAAATCACGCGGCAGGTCGATGCGGCGCCGGACGGTGGATGGAAGTATCGAAGATTATGCTCCATCGCTGGGAGGAGCCGTGCATCAGCGGATCGGATGCCGATGGCGGATCGGGTGCTGTGTTCTTTACGCATTGTCCGCTTGGGTGTGTGTATTGCCAGAACCGCGAGATCAGCCGCGCGGATTCCGTTGGAAAACGGTATTCAGAAGAAGAGCTTGCCGCTGAATTTTGCAATTTGCAGAAGAGCGGGGCATTCAACATCAATCTGGTTTCACCGACGCACTACACGGTACAACTCGTTCGTGCCGTGCAGATTGCAAGAGAACGAGGGCTGACTCTTCCCGTCGTGTGGAATACGGGGGGATACGAAACGCTCGAGACTCTTGAGCTTCTTCGCGACACAGTGGATGTTTTCCTGTGTGATTACAAATATGGGGATGCCGCGACCGCAGGAGCCTATTCCGATGCCGCCGATTATCCGATCACTGTGGAAAAAGCGATCGATAGGATGATCGGGATGGTGGGAGAATGTCAGTTTGATGCGCGGGAGATGCTGCAAAAAGGAGTGATCGTTCGCCATCTTGTGCTCCCGGGGGAGAGAGCGGAGTCCATACGGATTCTCGAAAATATGGCAGCTCACGGCTGGGCGGATAAAATTCTCCTTGCGTTGATGGCGCAGTACACACCTGAATTTCTTCCCGAGGCGGAGGAGGCGGATCGCTTTGCTAAGATTCGCAGACGGGTTACGACTTTTGAGTATGAAAGTGTGGCAAAAAGGGCGAGGGAACTCCACTTTGACGGGTATTTTCAATCGAGGGAATCCGCAACCAAAAAATACACGCCGGATTTTGATCGGTAATAGAATAGGTTTGACAAAAAGGACAGAGATTTTGTCGGGGACCCCTCAACGAAGTTTTATGTAAAAGCTTGACAAAACAAATGTTATACGGTATAGGCGTAATTAACATATAAATAGAAATTCAAAACAAGGAGGGCTTAGCTTTGACAGTTTTGCCTAATATAAATCGTGGCAGTTATTGGGATATGAACGCTTCTTTCGGTAACCATCGTATACTTGTAGAAGCAAAGGCAGGGCGTTTTGTTCGTGCGCGTATCGACTGGAGACGCCGTGATCTTCATCCCGAACAAATTGGGTTAAAAATCCGTTATTCATCCGATGAGATCGGTGCAACAAACGGAATCGGTGACGGTATCGTTGAAAATATTTTCATAGAAAATATCGAGCGAACTCACGGTGTAATCGTCTTTGAAGCCCCCGCAGACGCCGTATATGAGATCTACTATTTACCGTTTGCTTTAACGGGTAAGTGGTATTCACCGTCAACGGAATATTATTCGATCGGCGAAATGAAGACGGACGAGGCATGGCTTTCAGAAATAAGTACCGCCGCAGTCTCCGATGCCATCGTCATCGGTTATGAAGCAAGAACGGAATTTGATTCCTTCTATCCTATGGAATTCCCAATGACGAAAGAAGAACTGTCAGCATTCCATAACGCTGACGAGCCGTTCTCCCTCGTGACGGAGTCCCGTCTTCGACCGATTCGTATGAAATATGAAATGCCGGTGTATTGGTGTGACCGTAATGAAAACGATCGTCTCACACTTTCGGATACGGCTCACCGAAATGAACACTACGTTTTTCAGCTTGCCGTATGTGCGGTAAAACCCATTCATGATATCGGGATTATTTTCCGAGATGAGAACGGAACGGTAATTCCAAGTGATCACTGCGTTTGCTTCTCGCTGTCCGGACGCAACACGGAGGGAGTTTTATACGATATCACACGAAGTGCCGTTGCCGGAGAGG
>JAZRNC010000328.1:0-3029 GCA_045647965.1 Eubacteriales bacterium
GATTCGATGTCAAGATGGTTGGTCGGCTCGTCGAGGATGAGCAGATTCATTTTCGAAAGGATCAGCTTTGCGAGGGTCAGCCGCGCACGTTCGCCGCCCGAGAGGACAGAAACCGGTTTTTCGATATCGTCGCCGCGGAATAAAAACAGCGCAAGCGTACTGCGGATCTCGGTTTGCGTGAGGTTCGGGTAAGAGTTCCACAATTCTTCGAGGACGGTGTTGCTGTCGTCAAGATTTTGGTTTTCCTGATCGTAGTAACCGACCGTGATGTTGTAACCGAACTCGATCTCTCCGGCGTACGGCTCAAGTTGACCGAGGAGGAGCTTGATGAGCGTGGATTTTCCACATCCGTTCGGGCCATAAATGAACAGGCGGTCGTGCTTTTTTACGAGGAACGATAGATCGCGGAACAAAATGTTCGTGCCGAATCCCATCGTGAGTTTTTTTACGGTCAGCACGTCGTTTCCGGATTCACCGGAGGACGAGAGTGCAAAGCGGATGGATTTTGGCGGTGCCTTTGGTTTTTCGACTTTTTCCATACGCGCGATGGCTTTTTCGCGGCTTTCGGCGGCAATGATGTTCCGTTCGCGATTCCAGCGGCGCTGCTGTTCGATATACGCTTCCAGCCGTTCGATTTCTTTTTGCTGTAGTGCGTATTTTTTCTCCATTTCGCGGCGATACGCTTCTTTTTCGACGACGTATCTGGAATAACTGCATTTGTAGAGCTTGGCGCGGCAGTTTTCGATATCGAGCGTTTTGTTCGTTACTTTATCGAGGAAGAAACGGTCGTGGGAAACGAGAATCACAGTTTTTTGCTGATTGTAGGTGGAAAGATGTTCCTCCAGCCACGCCATCGTGTCGGTGTCGAGGTGGTTGGTCGGCTCGTCGAGGATGAGAACGTCGGGTTCTCGGAACAAAAGTCGGGCGAGCGCAAGACGAGTACGCTGACCCCCGCTGAGATGTGTTACGGGACGGGGGAAGTCTTCCTCCGAGAATCCGAGATTTTTCAGAATACTCCGGCATCTGGATTTGTAATGCATTCCACCGTCACGGATGTAGCGGTTATTGAGGGTGGTGAATTCGCCCGAGAGAGAATTCAGCTTGGCGGTGTCGTCGGCGGGGGTGGAATCGAGAAGCTCCTGCAGTTCGGCAAGGCGGATCTCCGCGCGGCAAAGCTCGGGGAAGATTGCGTACATCTGTCCGAGCACTGTTTCATCCACCGGTGAAAAATTTTCGTGGGTGGCGACAGTTTCGGTTTCTTCCACCGCGCCGTACGGGATGCTTTTCTGCGGCTTTCCGTCCGCGTCAATGACGTTGAACGCGTCGTCCTGATGGAGCATGCCGATGATTTTGTCTTTGGCGAGATACACGTTTCCCTCGTCGGGAGTATATTCGCCGCAAAGCATTTTTAATAAGGTTGATTTTCCGCTTCCGTTTACCCCTACAATGGCAAGACGGTCCCCTTCCTCGAGAGAGAAGGAGACCTCTGCTAAAATCTCACGGGTACCGACACGGAATGCGAGATCTTTTGTGCTGATGGATATCATATATTTTCCTTTATGTTCGTGTTCTGCGAAATGACGGATCAGTGTCTGTTCTGCGGGAAGTCGAAGTGTTGCGTTTCGTCATACGTACTGTTTGTTCTTTGACGAGGCTGACGGTTCGGATCGACGGGGCCGCGAGGGGATGTCGGACGATTCGGGTTCGGACGGTACTGGCCGTTTCTCTGACCGCTTGGATTCGGACGTCCGGAATATTGCTCAGCAGACGGTCTCGGACGACGTGCGCGATCGGAAGAATCGTAGGCGTTCGGACTTCCGTATAGACGCTCGTCGTAATAGGATTCGTCGATGCGGGATGTGTTTTTCTTACGCTGGAAGACGTATTTCTGCATCAGTGCGGCAGCATCGTCGTTAAACATTGCTACCACGAAGAGGATCACGAAGGCAACTACGACGGCAAGAACAAGGTAAAGGATCACTTTGAGAAGTCCCACGATGAATTGACCGACACCGCTTTCTTCGGTTTTGTCGGCATCGTTCGATGTGCCATCCTCGGAGTCATTGTCCGGATCGGTCGCCGGTGCGGAGCTTTCGGTGAGAATGTCGGAAATTTCAGCAACCGTCTGCAAAACGGCGTTGTCGTAATCTCCTTTTGCAAAATCCGCTTCAAAGAAATTGTCGCGGAGTTCTTCCAGTACCGTGTTGGTAAGGGATTCGCTGACTCCCGTGCTCTGAATGAAATAATAATTGTGGTCATCGACGGCGAGCAGGAGGAGAATACCGTCGGTCATTTTCCATTCCTTGAAAACGTTTCTGGCGTAGGACGAGATTTTTTCTGTTTCCGTCGTTTTTACGGTACAAATTCCGATGACGGCGTCGATATCGGCGTCCTTCAGAGATTCGTTCGTCTTTTTAACGGTGCGGATGGTGGAAGCGGAGAGGACCTCTGCGGCGTCCGCTACGAGATCTTCGTGCGCCGGATATTCCGCGAATACCGGAAGAGCCGTGAGACAAACGAGCAATATTACGGCAATCACCGAGCGAATATGTGAGATAACGGTTTGGTTTTTCATAGGATTCTCCAATCGGTATGAATTTATTGAGGGATATTGGTTATTTTTGATTTTGGATAGGTACGGGTTTTTATAATTCACGGGGTTACTCTGCGGAGTTGTTTTCCTGAGAGGCGTCTGTCGTCTCGTCTGCGAGAGCTTCGGTGGTTGATTCATCTTCCGTTTTTTCAGGATTGTCGGACTTGTCGGCGATCAGGGATGGCATCTGTACGAGTCTGCCAAGTGCGATAATGCCGATCGCGATATACAGACCAAGGCGGGCAAGCGGAGGATTCGGATCGTCTGCCATCGGAGCGAAAAGATAAACGAGAACACCGCCGAGGGAATAACCGGGAGCAATCGTCGCAGCGAGTACGGTGGTGAGGTAACTAAACGATACCGTCGGTCTGCGCGATTCCACGCCAAAGGTCAATCTTGCTTCCGAAAGGAGGAACAGCATCACGGATAATTGCGT
>JAZRNC010000329.1:0-12126 GCA_045647965.1 Eubacteriales bacterium
CCGCTTGGCCTCCGACTTTAGGATGAAAGGCCTTATCACATTGAAAGGAGATAGACATGACGGACGATAAGATCATTGAACTGTATGAGAAGCGTATGGAGACAGCCATAGAAGAAACCGATCGGACATACGGGCGGTATTTCCACTCGATTGCATACGGAATCCTATGGGATCACGGCGATGCGGAGGAAGTGGTGAACGATACCTACTTGAAGGCGTGGAACACGATTCCACCCGAGCGGCCAAGGCATCTGAAAGCATTTCTCGCGCGGATTACCCGTCACCTTTCCATCAATCGTATGGAACAAAATACGGCAAAGAAGCGTGGGGCGGGGCAATACGAGCTTGTGCTTGAAGAACTTGCCGAATGTATTCCGGATACGGACGGCGGGGAAGATATGGAAAATCTGATGGCACTGCGAGATACGCTGAATAATTTTCTCCTTTCACTGCCGCATGAAGCGAGAATCGTATTCGTTCGTCGGTATTGGCACACGCAGCCCATTGGAGTGATCGCAAAGGAACTTGGAATGAGTGAAAGCAAAATAAAATCCATGCTTATGCGAACGAGAAACAAACTGAAAAAAACGCTCACAGAGGAGGGATACACGGTATGAAACCGAAAAACATACTCAGGGCTTTGAATGATATTGATTACGATATAGTAAATGAAGCAGAAATGAAAAAGAAGTCGAAAAACAACATATGGCTGAAGCTTGGGGCAGCGGCGGCTTGTTTTGCACTCGTTTTAGGTGCGGGAGCCCTTTTGTTCGCTGGAGAAAAGGGGAACATTACCATAATTGACGGCATTGAGCGTAGATATAAAACGTTTACCATAGCGGACGAAGGTGGGATGGAATGGCCGTGGGAATACAAAACTCCGATCGAAAAATACGCAAGCATGGTAGTCGATGGGGTGGAATACCGTACGAGAGCACAGAAGATCCGCGAGGAATTACTCGGAGAACCTCTCGAAATCGGTACTGCGGAAGGATACGATATTTATTCCGACAAACTGTACACGGCGAAATTTGAGGTTAGGGCTATTCACGGCATAGAAGATCACAACGTCGTAGCGGTGAATCTGGACGGCAGTTACGTGGTATTTTTAAAAAGTGACAACCCATTTCCGGAATCACTCGGAGAATTTTTCGGTACCTATTCTCTGTGTACAACTTTGCCCCTCGGACGATTCAGCGCAGTGGAAAGTGAAGCGAATACAAGTTATTATGTAGTAAACAACGATGATTATATTTGGCAGATTCTCTCCGAGTGTGCCGATGCTCCCCGGATTTCCGATGACTTGTGGAATCGCCCGGAAAAGTATCTCAGTTTTACAGCAACATCGGAGGAACTTGGAATCTACAAAAAGGCACTTTACGTGACGGAGGACGGATATTTGTGGACGAACGCGATGGAATATGCGTACGTGTTTGACATCGGTACCTCTGCTGCAGGTAAGATCATCACTTATGCAATGGAGAATTCCGAGAAAACGGTGTTCGAACCCTACGTTAAATCCATCGCCGGAACGGTGTGTGAGATCGGGGAAGGGTATATATTGGTGGATGATTCCATCCTGTGCACGAATGAAAACGATGGCATCGTCTTTAAAGTATTGACCGATGATCCTCGCGTGAGTCGCTGTTTTGATTGGACTTACGGCAGAATTCACGTTGGAGATGCGGTGAATGTCGAATATAAAGGAACGGTGGATGCGTCAATGGGGTACGTTGTCTACGGTGCATTTAATGTGAGTCGTGGAAGCATTGTCGATGGGGATATGCTGATTCTCGAGTAATTTTATGATGGAATAAAGAAACGGAGATGTTTTTGGCATCTCCGTTTTCTATGTAATTACTCAACCGTTACGTTTTTGAGTTTGGAGCGAAGGAGTACGCGCGCAGACGTGATCTGTTCGTCTGTTGGAATATCAATCGGACAGAACGAGTCTTTCATACCGATTGCCGCATACTTATCCTCGGCGTAGTTGTGATACGGGAGAACCTTCACACATTTTACGGATTGGAGTCCCGTCAGGAAATCAGCAATTTTTTCGATTTCTCCGTTATTATAGCCGGGAACGTAGGGAATACGAATTTCAATATTCTTGCCCATGCGGTCGATGTATTGCAGATTTTCAAGAATGAGCTTGTTGGATACCCCTGTTGCGCGTCGATGGATATCCTCGTCGAAGGCTTTTACGTCAAATAAGAACGTATCGGTATACGGAAGAACGGCATCAATTGCCTCGCGCGGCGCATAACCGCAAGTGTCAATGGCTGTTCCGATTCCAAGATTTTTGAGCTCAGATAGCAAAGCACGACAGAATTCAACCTGCATTAGTGGTTCGCCGCCCGATAATGTGACGCCGCCCCCGCTTTTATCGTAAAACGGCTTGTCCTGCGCGAGTTTACAGATTGCTTCTTCAACCGTGATGGTTTTTCCGTACATTACGAGGGAATCGGTGGGACAGACACGCTCACATTTGCCGCAGTTGACGCATTTTTCTGTCTCGAGTGTGTGTTTTCCCACATTGTTTATTTGGTGAGCACCACTTTCGCAGATCGCAGAGCATCCCCCACATACGGTACAAGTCATTTCATAAAAAGCAAGAATCGGCTTTTTCGGAATACTTTCGGGATTATGACACCATTTGCATCGCAGAGGACATCCTTTCAAAAAGAGAGTCGTGCGGATACCGTCTCCGTCATGGATCTCGAATCGCTTGAAGGAGATAATCGAACCTTTTATTATATTATTCATTGCATTCCCTCATCGGTCAAAGTGTTTTTTGACATCTCTTGATGAATTCGTTTTGCTTTGCTTCGGTCATCTTTACGAAGAATTCGTTCCAACCACATACACGCACCTGAAGATTGGCGTATTTTTCAGGATTTTTCTGTGCAGCATACAAGTCGTCAAGACAGAATACGTTGCCCTGCAGTACCATACCGCCGAGTTCGAAATACACCTTAGTCAAAGCCATAAAGGCATCAAGTCCACGCTCACCTTCCACGGCGGAGGGGTGAATAATCAAGTCGCATACAGCAGCATTGATGAGATTAGTCGCATCGATCTTCAAAACGCTGAGCATAGACGCCGTGATTCCTTCTCGTTCCATACCGGCAACACTGCACATATTACGGGAAAACGGAGCAGATGCCAATCTTCCGTCCGGAGTTGCGCCTACGTTTACGGCGTGATCCATACAATGCATAACGGAGTCTGCGCCGAGTCGGTAGAGGCCGCCGATACGGTTCTTTCTTCCGACGATCAGAGCGGCGGCGTGCTCGTAGATATCCTTTGCTGTGTTATCGGGTTCGTCAAGACCGTTGCCGTAGCGGTTTGTTTCCTTCAGAATTTCAAGACGCATTTTCTCTCTTCCTTCCCAATTATGGCGGAGAAGTTCGGCGAATTCGCGGAGAGAGATGAGTTTTTCATCGTAAACGTATTTTTTGACTATCATCAGGGAGTCAACCGTTGTACCGATACCACATAACTTTACGGAGGTGTTGGAATAAACGGCACCGCGATTGTAAATATCGGCAGCCTTGTCAATGCAGCAGCCAAACGTTCCTGAATACAGAGGAGAAGGATTGATCATATGCATATAGTCGGATTCGCCGTCGATTACACGAATGACGTTGTTTATGATCCCATCAAGCTGTGTGAGGAATCGCTGATAGAACTCTTCATAGGTAGCGGGTTCTTTATCAAACGGTACGCCGCTTGCTTTGCCTGTCAGCATATCCACGCCGCCCGTCATTGCAAATTCAATAGCTTTCGGGATACTGATCCACGAACAGCAGATAAGCGGTTCCTCAAGTCCCATAATCGTGGGTTCAAAACATCCTTGCGGAAGATAATGCTGGGAGATCTCTCGGTTAATACCGATTTTTTCATACCCCCTCCAGACAATTTCGTCATTCGTGAGGTTTATACTGCTCGTGCCGTGGCGGATCATTTCGAGAATCTGTTTGAGCAGTTCATCCGGCATATTCGCGTGGTAGCGTACATGAATTTTGGGATTAATAATGCCGAGTTCTCTGTATACTTCCAAAATAAGCTTTGTGAGACGGATCGATCCGTAATTGCCGTCTTTATCCGCTCCGCCCAGCCCAAAAGGTTGACCGGCATTTCGATTTGCCGCGCTGTATTTATTTAAGAAATAACGGAACATTTCACGTGCTTCTTCTTCGGTACAGCGTCTTTCTTCCAGATCGGCAAGGTATAATGGCTCGTATAGTCGATCGATCAATCCGAATGATCGAGAGTTTTCGATGCCGACTTCGTAGAAATTCATAAAGAGATCCGTCAGAAGCATCGCCTCGTATAAGGTGCGCGGCTCGTGGAGAATGAGTTCACCGATACACGCCGTGAAGGGAGCCGCTTCTGGATATTTGATTGATTCGTCGCGGATACGACAAAGGAGCCGCATCAAGGCAGAATACACCGTGATGACGGAATCTATGAAAATAAGCTGTTCCTTGGTCGCGGACGGATCTTTTTGGAGCTCTATTTTTCTCTCTTCGGCACGGGCGAGCAAACCGGGGAAGCCGAGCTTATGAATATCGTGCCAGTTTGGAAGAGTATGGTGGAAGTCGATGAGTGGACGGCATCCCCATTCATAAGTAAGAATTTTTAATTCCTGGGTGTCAGGGGAAAACTTTTGCAGCGTACGTTCTCGGGCAATATCTGTAAAACCGACAAGAGCTTTATCATGATTGATTTTTGATGCAAAAATGTTTTTGGGATTTATTTCTATTTGCACATGATCATATAAATACGCAAACATTTCTGCACGGAGCGTGGGCATGGGAACAGTTTCATATTTTTCATTAAATATATTTTGCAGTTCTCTTTTTAACTTACTCGGATCAAGTCCTGTGGAAGGATCAAAATTGGGAAAAAGAAACTCATTATCAAGACATTCTCGATCTCTGTAAAAATTCATAGAAATCATAATATGTACCTCAAAAAATCGTAAGAATTCCGGTTACAAGCGGATATTCGGCTAGTTAATCGGTTTGGGAGAGTGATCTGATTCGCTTCGTTTCGGAGAGATTTTCAGAATATGTTCTGCATTTTTATTTTGACCATACGTTCGATTTTCGAGCGGATACGCCAAAATACTTGAAAATTCACATAGTAAATGATATAATGAACGTGACGAATTAACAAAGTTCTTTCTTAATTAACTCCACCATAATGTGGGTATTCAGTTCGAAGGCATCGATCGGATAGAGAGGGCGTACGACGTCCGTATAAAGGGTATCCTTGGAATAGGCTTCCGCCTCGCTCACCGTACCGCCTTTGCTTAGAATATCAGCAATTTTTTCAGCGACGGTGATGGCTTTCTGCTTGGATTCGCGTAGAAAAATTTGGCATTCCTCTCCGTCAATCAGCCCGTAATGCGGAAGAAGGATTTTTTTCACGTCAAGGGCTTCGACTTTACGAAAGGAATCGAGTGTCATCCGATATCCGACGAGGTAGGAGGGGACGTACGTGTTTTGTCCACAGTAGACACCGAGTGTTTCCGTAGCAAGCAGAAGTCCTTCTTTTTTTAGATAAAAACCAACGGAGCATTTCGTGTGACCGGGAAGTTCAATGGCGGTGAATTCCATATTTCCGCAGAGGACGGTGTCTCCATCGCACACGGAAATATCGACGCGAAGTTCATCGATGAGATCTTCGTAGTCGAATACACCGCAAGTTTTGGCGAATTTTTGATCAAGATCCCGCATAACAGCACGTGCGGTCGATTTCGAAAAGATTTTCTTCGCATATTCTCCGGCAACTACCTTGGCGCGCGGATAGTGTTTTAATACGTAGGGAGAGCCGAGAGCGTGATCGTAATGGGAATGGGTCAAAAAAATATAGTCAAGTTCTCTATCACCGAGATGGGATCTTACGTTTTCGAGAACACCGTATCCGGTAAAAGCAAATCCCGTATCGTATAGAATGGATGTTTCACCATCGTCGATCAGAAAGGCGCTGTCGGCGGGAAGTACCCGTACGTCTGTAATGCTTATGCTTGTCATAGTTCCTCCGAGGACGGATGAGTGGATTATAATTATATTGTATATATATTATATATATTATATCGTTTTTGTTTTTGGATGTCAAGGGTGATGGGGGAGCATAGATATGTACACGGCAGGAGGGCGTTGCCGTGTGGTATTCGTGCGTGAAATACCATCTATATAAAAGAATGACGCGAAGCTTTTGCGTGATTCTGATAGTATCATTGACAAAAAGTCCTGAAATTATGGGTGAGAATTTCATCCATCGAAGGAATCATTAAAGATTATTATAACGAGGGGATGGGAAAAATGAATCTCATAAAGCGTTATCCTGTCGCAGCAGTATTTGTGTTCTACGTGATAACGGCGTGTCTTATGGCGTATGCGTCGGGAGCGGTGAAAAGTATTCTCTTGGCAGTCACTTCTTTTTCCATCGTTTCGGTCTTTGTTTTGTGCCTCGTTTTCAAAAAGAGAATTGCTGATAAAGAGATGCCCCGTGTGATCCTATTGCTTCTTGCGGCGATACTCGTTGCTGATACGGTGTCGTACGCTGCGTATGATGTTTTTGCAAATAGAATCGATAAGCAAAGCGGCGCGGAAGATACAGTTACGTTGCGCGTGATTTCATGCGATTATACGCTTTCGTATATGGCGCAATATATCGTGAGCGTGGATGAGTCCGAAAATGCCGTTCCGGATGGAACGAAAATTATTCTGCGTACACCGTTGACATCTCTCACGGAGGGGGATATTTTACGCGGTAGTGTTGCGTATTCTTCTCTTGAGGAGGAGAGCAGCCGTACGTTTGACGCCGTAAAATACTATCTTTCAAAGAAAATTTTTCTCGTGGCGGAAGATGTTTCTTTGTCTCGCAGCGGACACGAAAAGAAGTTTCGCCCTGCTTCGTATTTTGAAAATCTGTCGACAAAGCTTTCGTCAAAGATTCTTGCGGGAGTCGGGACAAGTGAAGGTGGAATTGCTGCTGCGGTTCTGCTTGGGAATAAAGACTATTTGTCGGCGAGCGTGGAACGTGATTTTCGAAGGATCGGCATTTCCCACTTGCTTGTCGTAAGCGGTACTCACTTTGCGGTCATCGTGTCGTTTGCCGAAAACGCTATGCGCCGTTTCCGAATCAACCGACGGTATCGCGCAGGAATCAATCTTTTGATTATTTTTGGGATGATGTGCCTGACGGGCTTTACACCGTCGGTAGTACGTGCGGGGATCATGCATACATTAGTCCAGCTTTCATTCCTTGTAAACCGACGCTCAAACGTGATTCATTCATTGGCGATATCGGCGGCACTAATGATAACCGTAAATCCGTACATCGTAGCGGACGTCGGCTTCCAGTTATCGTTTATTGCTTCGTATAGCTGTATTTTGTACTATCGTTTCAGCAAAATCTCGTTTGTTCTCAAAAAAATGAGATACCGCCGCAAAGGAAAGGTTGAGTGGTGGCTGTACTCCGCACTTTCGATGATTCTCGGAACGTTTTTTGTGACAGCTGTGGTTAATATTTGTACGCTTCCGCTGATGTGGCTGCATTTTGGGGAGATATCCCTCATCAGTATTCCGTCGAACGTGGTTTTCATACCACTGATTACGGCGCTGATGTATTTGTCGGGACTCCATCTTCTTCTGTATCCTCTGAAAATCTTTATTTATCCCACGTCGTTTTTGCTTGGTGCGGGATGTGATGTGATCGAGAAAATCGCCGCATTTTTCGCAAAAGCAGATTTTGCGCTGTTGTCCGTGGACAATCCGTTTGCCGTGTATTTTCTCGTGCCTCTTTCGTTATTGATGATACTCTTTCCCCTTGGAAGTCAAAAGGCACGAAAAACGGTCGCTGTTTCTGCGGTTACGGTTTTTGCCGCATTTTTTGTGGTGATCGGTGTTACGCGCGCCATTGATTCGGATAACGTCCATTTTACCTATATATCCGAGAATAAAAATGACGGCATCGTCGTTGCGGCGCAGGGGAAAGTATTGCTTTGCGATGTTTCGGATGGATCGTCGGGATTTTTCTACCAGCTTTCCGACGAGATGGCAGAGTACCACGCGTGTGAGATCGACGCGCTGATGTTTACGCATTATCATAACAAACACGTGCAGCTTCTTGGAAAAATGTGTGAAAGGGAGATCGTGCGACGCGTAATGCTTCCCGAACCGATCGACGAGAGGGAAGAGGGCATATACGCTTCACTGATCGATGCGGCAGAGCATTACGGGGTGGACATCGTTGTATACTCGCTCGATAAAGGTGTTTCCTTTGGGGATGCCGAGATTCGCCTGATTGACAGAACGTATATCTCCCGTTCCACGCATCCGATCACGGCAATTGATGTTCTTGCGTATGACGAAAAGATTACGTACGCCTCCTGTTCCTTCAATCAAGGAAGTGCTGGGATCCTCTCCGGGATGGAGAGTGCGGATTACGTTATTTTCGGAAGACATAGTCCGGTATACAAAAAGCCCTTTGCCGTATCGTTTTCGGATACAACAAAGGGAATTGCGGTCAGCAAAGCGGCGTACGAATATATGGATGAGGCAACCCGTCGTTCGCTTCTGAAATACGAAGTGGAATGGGAGCCGTCGATGTGGCGGATTACGCTATCGGAAAAGCCGTAAAAATTTTACATAGCAGAACGATCTGCAAAAAAAGGATGAAGGGAATCCCAAGCATAAATTTTGCGTGCTTGGTTTTGTGACGGATAAGGAGCATCGTAAGGAGCATAACGGCAGAACCGCCGAGAATGGCGAGAACAAACAAGGTTGACTCGCGAATTCTCCACTTTCCCGATTTTGCGCGATATTTATCCGTTATGGTGACGGCGCATGAAATAATGGAGAGAATGATCCAATAAATAGCAATTAGAGTACTCGGTGTCATCATTTTGCCGCGTACTCTCTTGCTTTTTCTTGCGCCATTTCGTCGCATCTTTCGTTATATGGATGACCTGCGTGACCCTTGACCCACTCAAACGTAACGCTGTGCATGTCACATAGGGTGAGAAGCTTGTCCCAAAGATCGGGATTCAGTGCAGGGGAATTATCCGACTTTTTCCAGCCCTTTTTCTTCCAGGATTTTGCCCATCCTTTTGACATTCCGTCGCAGAGATATTTAGAGTCGGTCGTCATTGTGACCTCGCACGGTTTGTTGAGTGCGGACAAAGCTTCAATCGCGGCAGTAAGCTCCATACGGTTATTTGTGGTGTCAGGTTCTCCGCCGGACATTTCTTTCTCGATTCCTTTGTATATGAGAACAGCTCCCCATCCTCCGGGACCGGGATTTTTCAGACAAGAGCCATCCGTATAGATATCAACGTGAAGCATAGATCCTCCGCAGTGTGTTTTATGGAATCAGTATAACATAAACAGGGGATAATTACAAGTGGGCGAGGACATTTTTCCGAAGTTTCGTTAGCATGCGCGACAATTCACAGAAAAATATTGAAAATACATTAAAAATGTGGTAAAATATAAAATAAATCTTTTTTGAATAGGTACTTAAGTGGAGAAGGACAGAATGATGCTTGTCGGACTGTGTGGCAGAAGCGGTTCGGGCAAGGGATATATTTCAAAAATTTTTGCCGATTACGGAATCCCGTCCATTGATACGGATGCGGTATATCGTAATATGACGGGTCCCGGTACGGAGATGTCACGCTGTATGGCGGAGTTGGTCTCTCGGTTTGGAGAAAGAGTAAGAGCGAGTGACGGTTCACTTGATCGCTCTGTGATGAGAGAGATCGTTTTCAATGGTGACGGCAAAGCGCTTGCCGATCTGAACGCCATAACCCATAAGCACATCCTTTATGAAACGATGGAGATTGCCCGTGCGCTGTGTCAAAACGGAAACGATATAATTTTGGTCGATGCGCCCCTTCTTTATGAAAGCGGATTTGACAAAATTTGTGAGAGAGTCGTATGTGTGACCGCTCCCGAAGAGGTGATTCTTGCGCGAATCATCAAACGTGATGGGCTAAGTGAATCTGACGCAAAAAAAAGATTGGCCGTACAGACGTTGGTGAAAGAACTCGAGGCAAAAGCCGATTATGTAATTGAAAATAACGACGATAAGGCTGCTATCCTATCGAGCGTGGAAAAATGCGCAAAAGAACTCAAAAGGATTTATAAAGAAAAATATCTATAAGCGTTTGGGGAAAGAATATGGATATCAAAAATGCAGTTAAGCGAAGCGTGGTAGTGATTACCATTCTTTTGCTTTCGATTTTGATCGGATATGCGTATCAGTTGATCGGACACAAGGTGGATCTGAAAAAGCATCCGCGGGAATACAGCGAATATGTGGAAAAATATAGCAGTGAATACGGTGTTCCCGAGTATATCGTGTATTCCGTACTCAAAAACGCAAGCAATTTCACGAGCAACTACGTTTCGCCTGACGGCAGAGTCGGTCTGATGCAGATTTCCGAAGACGACTTTGACTGGCTGAAGGCGCTGACGAAAGAAGATCACGCGTTCGGTATTCTTTATGATCCAGAGACGAATATTAAATACGGTACGTATATGCTCTCCTCCTTGTATACTGAGCATAGCAGATGGAAGACGGTTTATGCCATCTGTGTGGCAGGAAAAGACGAGGTGGAAAATTGGTGCAGTAATCCCGCAAACACCGACGATAACGGAAATTTAAAATATATTCCGGATGACGCCGTCAGAGCGAAAGTCGAAGCGCTGGAAGACGACGCGGAATTATACCGTACACTGTACTATCAGTGATCGTAGGATCGTGGAAAGAACAGATTAAATCAAATGAAAAAGAATAGGATGGAAATACAATGAGTGAGAAAACAAACGGACAGCTTCTGAGAGAAGATTTGTTTTACAAAAAGAAAAATGCGTTTGAAAAACGTACACAAGCAGAACTGTCTGAAGCAAAAAAATATGCCGGAGAGTATGCCGCGTGGCTTGATCAGTCCAAAACGGAACGTGAAGCGGTGGAGGCGTCCATTTCACTTCTCGAAAAACACGGATACCGTGAATATAAGCTCGGAGATGCGATCAAAGCGGGGGATAAATTATATCTCAATAATCGCGCAAAGAGTCTTTTTGCCATTAAAGTGGGAACGGAAAGCATCGAAGAAGGTGTTCGCATCTGCGCCGCGCACATTGACTCGCCTCGTCTTGATCTGAAACCCTATCCCGTATTTGAAAACGACGGAACGGCGTATTTTAAAACACATTATTATGGTGGAATCCGAAAATATCAGTGGGCAACAATCCCGCTTGCGCTTCACGGCGTTGTTGTGAAAGCAAACGGCGAATCCGTGACCGTCTCTATCGGGGATACGGCGGGAGATCCCGTATTTTGTATTACCGATCTTCTGCCCCACCTTGCCAAGGATCAGAATACCAAGCCTCTCGGACAGGCGTTCACAGGAGAAGGACTGAATGCGATGATGGCAACCTCTCCCTATATCGAAGAAGACGGAAGCGTGACTTCGGCAGACGAAAAAATCAAACTGAATCTCTTATCGATCCTGAATGAAAAGTACGGAATGACCGAATGTGATTTCGTAAGCTCCGAATTATGTTTCGTTCCCGCACAAAATGCCGTTGATGTTGGACTTGACCGTTTTGTGATCGGCGCGTACGGACACGACGACAAGGTTTGTGCGTATCCGGCATTGACTGCTCTGATTGAAGCCGAAAACTCTCCCCACACGTGCGTGACGATTCTCGCAGATAAAGAAGAAACGGGCAGCGACGGCACGACGGGATTGCAGTGCGAGTTGATCGTGGATCTCATAAATGAACTTGCCGATCATCTCGGAGGCAACAGAGGAGTCGTAAAAATGAATTCGAAATGCCTTTCGGCAGACGTAACGGCTTGCTATGACCCGAACTATCCCGAGGTTTCGGAGAAGAGAAATTCTGCGATTCTTCACGGCGGAGTCTGCATTTCGAAATACACGGGTTCGGGTGGAAAGGGAAGCACTAACGATTCTCCGGCAGAATTCGTGGGATTCGTTCGAAGAATTCTTGAGGATGCGGACGTATTGTGGCAGAGCGCAGAACTTGGAAAAGTGGATCAGGGAGGCGGCGGAACGGTTGCGAAATATATCTCGAAGCA
>JAZRNC010000330.1:0-2787 GCA_045647965.1 Eubacteriales bacterium
ATCTTTAAATCCGTCAACGATTCTTCCCACTTCAAATACGGCAAAGTCCGAAGCGTACGCCGTGTTGTATTTTACCTGACAAAGCTGTGTGGGAATGATGGAGCGGCGAATCGTTTTGATGTTCGGGTTGGTGGCATTAACAAGCTCCACATTCTTTTCGATTTCAATACCGAGCGATTTGTATTCGTCGTGGTATGCCCAAACGTATGAATGAAGCTCGTGCATAGAGTAGCGTTTTACGAGAGTGTCCTTGATTCTGTCCTCGTCGGTTTTTACCTGTGCGGCACGAACGGGGTAGAGGGGAGCAGCTGCCGTGTGAATATCGAAGTTATCATATCCGTAAATTCGGGTGATTTCTTCAATGATGTCCGCTTTAATCGTAACGTCTTTTGTGGATCTCCAGCTCGGAACGTTTACGGTGAAATCATCATTCACAAGTTCTACGCCGAAACCAAGAGAACGGAGTGTCTTTACGATCGTGTCATTGTCGATCGCAATACCAGTGTAACGGTTTACAAACGATTTGTTGAAATTGAGTGTGACTTCCGGATAATGGAAAGCGTATTCGTCAGTGAGAGCGGATACAACTTCAGCACTTGAGTCAATATCCGTCAGGAGTTTTACAAATCTTGCAACGGCAGTGACTGTCATTTCGGGGTCAAGGCTCTTCTCATATCTCATCGAAGCGTCGGTACGGTGTGAAAGACGAACGGTGGATTTACGAATGGAAGAAGCATCGAACGTAGCGGATTCGAGTGTGAGGGTGGAGGTGTCTTCCACAATTTCTGAATCCAGTCCGCCCATAATACCGGCAATCGCTACAGGCGTGTCGCCGTTACAGATCATCAGCGTGTTTTCGTCAATAGAACGATCGACGCCGTCAAGAGTACGGAATGTGAAGGGAGAGTCAAATCTCTTGATGCGAATCTTTTCTACTTTGCGAGAGTCGAACGCGTGCATCGGCTGACCCATTTCGAGCATAAGATAGTTCGTCAGGTCTGCAAGGAAGTTCAGCGCGCGCATACCGCAGTAGAACAGACGGATTCGCATATTCACGGGGCTCTTGTGAACGGAAATATTACCGAACTTGAGAGAAGAGTATCTCTGACAGAGCGGATCTTCGATCTTTAGATCGATTTTTTCGAGATGATTGTAAACGGAAAGATCGGCTGTGTCAAGCGGCTTGAGGGGTCTGTCACAAAGAGCGGCGATTTCACGGGCAATACCGTAGTGGCCCCAGAGGTCAGGACGGTTGGTGAGGGACTTGTTATCGACTTCAAACACGATATCATCGATGTCATAAATGGTTTTGATATCCGTACCGAGTGCAACATCTTCGGTGATATCCATAATTCCGTCGTTCGAATCGCTGATACCGATTTCCTTTTCCGAGCAGCACATACCGTTTGAGGTGTAGCCTGCGAGTTTTCGAGGAGCAATCGTGATCTCTCCGATCTGTGCGCCAAGTTTTGCAAAAGCGGTTTTCATACCAACACGAACGTTCGGAGCGCCGCAGACTACGTCAACGAGCTCATCTTCACCGATATCGACTTTAAGAAGATGGAGCTTTTTCGATTCGGGATGTTCTTCTACCGATTTGATTTCCGCAACGACGATACCGCTGATGTCGCTTCCTTTGTAGAAAATTTCATTTTCAACTTCTGCTGTGGAAAGTGAGAATTTTGCAATCAGTTCATTTTTATCGATCCCGGTGAGGTCCACGTAGTCCGAGATCCAGTTCATTGAAATATACATTCAGAATAACTCCTTTCTTATTTATCGTCGGTAAATTGATCGAGGGTTTCAAGTTTTCCGCTGTTGAGGTCACGAATATCCTTGATGCCGTATTTCATCATTGCGAGTCGTGTAAGACCAAGACCGAACGCGAAACCGGTGTATTCTTCGGGATCGATTTCACCGGCCTTGAGTACCTCGGGATGGATCATACCGCAGGGGCAGAGTTCCAGCCAGCCGCTGTGTTTGCAGGAAGGACAGCCCTCACCGCCGCAGATCAGGCAGCTGATATCGAGTTCAAATCCGGGTTCGACGAACGGGAAGAAGCCGGGACGGAGTCTGACTTTGATATCTTTTCTGAATACTTCAGAAAGCATTGTTTTCATAAAGAAAATGAGGTTGGAGATGGAGATGTTCTTGTCAACCATAACACCTTCCATCTGGAAGAATGTATTTTCGTGACAAGCGTCGGTTGCTTCGTTACGGAAACATCTGCCGGGGAAGATGGCTTTGATTGCCTTGCCTTCGTTTACGAGAGCATTTTTATATTTCTTATAAATCGCGTTCTGAGCGGCAGATGTCTGAGATTTCAGAAGCTGACCGTTTTCGAGATAATAGGTATCCTGCATGTCGCGAGCAGGGTGATCTTTTGGCAGATTCAGCGCTTCAAAGTTGTAGTAGTCGCTTTCAATTTCAGGACCTTCTGCTACTTCAAAACCCAGACCTAAGAAAATAGATTTTGCTTCTTCGATTACCATAGTTACCGGATGTTTGGTACCATGATTCAGCGCGCGACCAGGCAGTGTCACGTCGATGGTTTCACTTGCCAGTTTTGCAGCCTGTACAGCAGCTTTCAGTTCAGCCATTTTATCATCCATCAGCTGATTGATTTCATCACGCACTTCGTTGGCCAGCTGACCCATGATTGGGCGTTCTTCGGCACTCAGTTTGCCCATCCCTTTCAGAATGGTGGTCAGTTCCCCTTTTTTGCCCAGGAACCGTACTTTCTGTTCGTTGAGGTAATCCATAGTATCGGCATTTGCCAATGCTTCT